>URTW01000267.1 GCA_900550815.1 uncultured Collinsella sp. | reverse complement strand
TTTGGTGGGCGTTAGAAGATTTGAACTTCTGACCTCTTCCGTGTCAGGGAAGCGCTCTCCCCCTGAGCTAAACGCCCAAATGGAGCGGACAACGGGGCTCGAACCCGCGACCCCAACCTTGGCAAGGTTGTGCTCTACCAACTGAGCCATGTCCGCTTGCGGGTTATTAATTTACGCGAGTTGTCCAAAAGACGCAAGTACTTTTTTCAAAAAACTTGTCTGCCGCATGTTCTTAGTAGCTAAACGCGCTAAAGCGATTGGCTAGGCACACGATTCCAGTGCTCCGCTAAACAGCTTCACCATCTGCACGCGCGTGCCGGCGCCGTCCGTACGACGAGCAACCTCCACGTTATCGACGAGCATACGCATAAGCTTGATGCCACGGCCGCGCTCCTCGGATGCGACCGGCTCGCTCGTTTCATCGATAGAATAGCCGGCACCTCGATCAAGCACCTCAACCACAACGCGATCGCCATAGGCCTGAACCGTCAGGACGCACCCGATACCGCCCGCATGGTCATAGGCATTACCCAGCGCCTCCCCCGACGCCAATGCGACATCGTAGCGCTCGTCACGGCGCAACGGAAGCGATTCAAGGAGTTCGGCGATGCGATGTCGGTAGTATGGAAGATTCTCGATACCCTGACGGACCTCGACGCTCTTACTCCAGCGAGGCAGCTCCCCCACCGGAATAGCGGGAATAGACTCCCGTGCCGGCCCCGCGACATGAAGGATATCGACAAGACGAGCAATCTCCAAAAAGCGAACAACTTCACCTGATGCATTGACGAGCGAAAGCAAGCCTTCTCGCCTCATGAGCTCACGAGCGCGCGTAAGCAGGAATGCCAAGACCGTCGAATCGATAACGCTGACAGCCTGACCGTTGGTGACGCCGCGCCGCACGCCGCGGGCGATCAGAGCATCCAACCGCCGGCGCAGCGCAGGCACCGTGGCGATGTCGATATCGCCTGGTGGCGTCAAAACCGCTATGTCATTCCACTCATTCATACGACCATGGTTCCCCAAAAAAGCCCACTCGATGCATTCGTTTCCCCAACCGTACGGATTCAGCCCGCCCAGCGTCGTCTATGAACGACCCCGTAAAAACTCAAGGGACACCAATGCAATGTCATCGTCCAGCGCCGATTCGGTAAATCGGTCAAGCTCGCCCAAGACCTTGCCGCAAATGCCCGACACGCCCTCCCCCGAAACAGCAAGCAGAAGGTCGCGCAAGCGCTGCTCGCCAAAGAACGCTCCGGTACGGTCGCGGGCCTCAATCGTTCCATCCGTATACATGAAGAGCATGTCGCCAGGAGCGAACGTAAACACGCCTGTCTCGTACACCATGCTCTCAAAGGCACCGATTACGCCCGATTGGCATCCAAGCAGCTCGACCTCTCCCCCACGAGTCTCGCCGCCACCCAGCGGCATCGACTCTGGCCTGATGACCATGGTCGGAGGATGGCCCGCCGAACAATACGTTGCGCGTCCGGCTTTAAGGTCAATCTTGGCGATAAAGGCTGTCACGAACGTCTCGACCCTCGAAAAGCCCATGAGCATACTGTTAAGAGAGCGTGCCATGCGGGCCGGTCCAGCGCCCTCCCAGGCATATGCCGTCAGGGCCGTCTTGACGAGCGCGGACATCGATGCGGCCTCAATGCCTTTGCCAGACACATCACCCAGAATCATGACGGCGCAATCGTCGGGAAGACGGATGAGCGTATAGAAATCGCCGCCGACCAACGCCGAGTTCGTGGCCGACAGGTACACCGAATCGGTTGCGATACCCGGAACATCCCCCAGGGAATTTCTCATGCCGATCTGGAGCGTCTGAGCGATATGGCGCTCCTCGCGCTTTTGAGATTCGCCTTCGTAGATCAGTTCAAAGTCATGCGCCAAGTGCACCAAGTAGTCATATTCAAGGTCATCAATCGGCTCTTGGCTACCATCACGAAGCAGCCGCGCGCGCGTTGACGGTCTCATCGCAACAGAAGCAGGGACAATCGCGTCGTTACTGTGATTGCC
>URTW01000266.1 GCA_900550815.1 uncultured Collinsella sp. | reverse complement strand
CGCGGCGAGGGCGAGGTTGCTGACCGGCGAGACGGCGGCACCCAAAACGCTGAACCACTTGGCGTACGGACGGGGGAACAGGGCGACGAGCACCGAGGCCACCATCGGGGCCGCGATAGCGACCAAGCCGAGAAGGGACAGACTGACTGCAAATGACATTGTTTCTCCCTTCTCCTACACGCCGACGACCACGAAGACAAACGCCAGAACGGCGATGCCCACGACGGCCCAGGACTGATTGCCATGCACCTTAAATCGCGAGCGCGAGCAGGAGTTCTCGATCACGCCGCATATGACAAAGTCGATCAGACACTTAACAAGGAAGATGACCGCGCCCAGAACGGCCGCGATACCCACGGCCGCGGGCTCGCCCCAGGGGACGAAGATCGCGCAGAACCAGGCGACGACCAGGACCTGCTTCATGGACATGGCGAGCTTGGCCATCGCAAGCGACGGGCCGGAAAGCTCGGCGAGCGGACCTTCCTGAAGCTCTTGCTCGGCCTCGGCCTGATCAAACGGCAGCTTGCCGAGTTCCATGTAGCAGGCGATCGCAAAGGCGATGCCGGCGAGGATCACGGCGACCGGCGCGTCGATGGCGCCCGTCATGACGTGCTGACCCATGGTGGCGATGTCGGTGGAACCGCACACCAGGGCGGCGGCAAACAGCGCCAGCAGCATGGACGGCTCGATGAGCACGCTCATGAGCAGCTCGCGGACGCCGCCGATACCGGCGTAGGCGTTGGACGAATCCACACCGCAGAGGGCGAAGAAGAAGCGGGCGAGCGCCAGGCTGTACATGATGGTGATGGCGTCACCAAAGACCGGGATGGGGCTTTGTGCCGTAAAGAGCGGCAGACCCATCGCGAGCATAAAGGCGACGGCGAAGAACAGCGGCGGCATAATGCGCAGCGCAACGCTCGCGTCCTCGCTCTGGGACTCGGGGCGCGCAAAGAGCTTGGCCAGGTCGCGGTAGTCCTGCATGATGCTGGGGCCGCGACGGTTGTGCATCTTGGCGCGGATCACGCGGCCGAGACCGGAGAAGAACGGTGCGAAGGCCATGACGACCACGCCCTGCAGAACGGCAAGTACGATGTTGTTCATGCTCTCCCCTCCTTAACCCATTTGCACGGCGAGCACGAGGAACACCACGAGTGCCGCGACGATGTAGCAGATATAGATGCTGTAGTTGCCGCCCTCGAGCTTAGTCGCGAGGTCGGCAAGCTTCTCGACACCCTTATGCGGGGCATCGACGAGATCCTTGTCGGGTACTGGCTCCTCAGCCTCGGCCTCACCGGTGAGCTTCTGGAAGAAGTGCGCGATGGACCAGCAGACGGCCGTGCAGCGGTCGCGCAGCGTGTAGAGCGGCTGCATAAACCAGGACACCTCGGAGGCAAAGGTCGTGGCCACGACGGGCATATGCTCGTTGGGAGCATAGCCGCATGCCCACGGCTGGGACTTCTGCACCTTGCCGACGGTCTTGAGCTTGCGATAACCGCAGGCAAGGCCGACGAGCACCACGAGCGCAATGGCGATCGCGGGCGTGGAGGTGGCGGCGCCGGAGTACTGGTTCATGAGCTCCATGCCCTCGGTGGCAAACACGCTACCGTACGGATGCAGCTCGGACGCGGCGACATCGACCAGCACGGGCGCGATCACGGGAGCGCCAATGCCCAGCACGACGCAGATGGCCGCGAGCAGGCCCTGCGCAAACACCATGGGGGCGGGAACCTCCTTGGCATTGGCCGCGGCCTCGGAGCGGGGCGCGGAGGCAAAGGAGACGCCATAGGCCTTGACGAAGCACGTGACAGCCAGCGCGCCGGTAATAGCAAGCGCGACGGCAGCGAACACGGCCACGATCATGACGGCCTTGTCGCCCTGCATGGCGGCGTTAAACAGCGACTGGTAGGTAAACCACTCGGATACAAAGCCGTTGAAGGGCGGGATGGCCGAGATGGCAAGCGCGCCAATAAGGAAGCAGATGGCCGTTGCCGGCATACGACGGAACAGACCGCCCATCTTCTCCATAT
>URTW01000265.1 GCA_900550815.1 uncultured Collinsella sp. | reverse complement strand
ATCTCGTTGTGCTGACGCGGCGCACTAGCTATCTCGATTAGCTCTGCTCCCTTGCGGTGCGCTTTGGGTGTCTCGAGTGGGGGGACCCGCGGCTGGAGTGCTGTGCGTGGGCCGTGCTGGCGACGCCGCCGGGAACCGATCCTGCGGCCTGCATGGATGCGGCGCGCGCGGTGTGTCCCGAGGCGGCATCGCTTGTCAGCGCCGGACGCATCTCGGCAACGAGTAAGCACCCGACCGAGCCGAACATCGTCTTTATGCTCGATACGCTCGAGCTCTACACCATCAAGCGCCGCATGCGTGCTGCACAGGCCAGGCTGCGCCAGGACCGTTCACTCGATGGTGAGGCCCGTCGCGCGCTGACCGTTCAGGCCGCGCAAGATTCGCAGCGTCAACGCGAACTGCAAAAGTCGATCGGTGGCGTGGCGGACCCGTTCCGTTTGAGCGGCCTGGAGGCTGCAGGCACCGAATAAGCCTAGATGTTGTGGTCAACCAGCATATTCTCGCCTATATCCAGTCCTCTTTTTGGGTATAGACGTCAATGTGTGTGCTAAAGTATTGAGTCCTGTGGACTATGAAGGGAGAATCTGTGCCAAAAAAGACTGAGAGCACGGGTACTGGGCTGGAATCCTACGTTGCAAAGCTCATGGGCAACGGCTCAAACAGGACTTCGGTAACCGAGGACGAGATTCAGGTCGCCCTGAAGGATATCGATGTTTCTGACGAGCAGCTCACCGCGGTGTATTCCGCGCTGCGCAACAGCGGCATCCAGATTATCTCCGCGAGCGGTAACGACGACGCCCCCATGGACGTCGACGATGACGATAACGATACCGATACCGACGATTTCGATGACGACGACGAGCACGATTCCGGCTCGCTCGACGATCACGAGCTCAAGATGGCCCGCCAGGCCGACGCCGAGATGGGTTCTTCCAAGAGCAAGAAGAAGCGCACCGTGCGCACGTCCCGTTCGCGTTCGCGCGTGCGCGGCATCGACGCCTCCACGGTGATGCTGACTGGCGACCCGGTCCGTATGTACCTCAAGGAGATCGGCAAGGTCGACCTGCTGACCGCCTCCGAAGAGGTCGATCTGGCCATGAAGATCGAGGCCGGTCTCGAGGCCACCGAGAAGCTCGAGGCTGCCGATGCTGGTGAGCTCGAACTCACGCGTGCCGAGATACGTCGCCTTACGCGTATTGAGAACGTGGGCCTCGAAGCCAAGCAGGCGCTCATCAGCGCAAACCTGCGTCTGGTCGTCTCCATCGCCAAGCGCTATGTCGGTCGCGGCATGCTGTTCTTGGACCTGATCCAGGAGGGCAACCTCGGTCTGATCCGCGCCGTCGAGAAGTTCGACTACCAGAAGGGCTTTAAGTTCTCCACGTACGCCACGTGGTGGATCCGTCAGGCTATTACGCGCGCTATCGCCGACCAGGCCCGTACCATCCGTATTCCCGTGCACATGGTCGAGACCATCAACAAACTCGTCCGCGTGCAGCGCCAGCTCCTTCAGGACCTGGGTCGCGACCCGACCCCTGAGGAGATCGGTGCCGAGATGGACATGAGCGCCGACCGTGTCCGCGAGATCCAGAAGATCTCGCAGGAGCCCGTGTCGCTCGAGACCCCCATCGGCGAGGAAGAGGATTCTCAGCTGGGCGACTTCATCGAGGACTCCCAGGCCATCGTTCCGCCCGATGCGGCCAGCTTCTCCATGCTGCAGGAGCAGCTCACCCAGGTGCTCGATTCGCTTGCCGATCGTGAGCGCAAGGTTATCGAGCTGCGCTTTGGTCTCGTTGACGGACATCCCCGCACACTCGAGGAAGTCGGTCGCGAGTTTGGCGTCACGCGCGAGCGTATCCGCCAGATCGAGTCCAAGACCCTGGCCAAGCTCCGCCACCCGAGCCGCTCCAGCAAGCTGAAGGACTATATCGAAAGCTAGTCAAGCAAGAGGCGCCCTCAAGCATATCCGCTTGGGGGCGCTTTCATGTAGTCGTTGGGGACGTTCTTGAATGACTAGTCGTTTAAGAACGTCCCCAATGATTAGGTGGTTGATTTCCGATCTCAGCCGAACACATTGAGCAAATAGGCCATTCCCGCAGTTAGCCGAACGCCCCCGCGGCCC
>URTW01000264.1 GCA_900550815.1 uncultured Collinsella sp. | reverse complement strand
CTGTTTGCTGGGCCTGCTCGTCACACCCGCACGCCTGCCGCAAATGCTGCTACCGGGCCTGGCACTCATGGCATTTATGCTCTTTGTGAGCCGCCCCATCGCCGTAGGCATGCTGCTGGCGCCGTTTAGGACGAACCCTCGCCAGATCGCGCTCGTAAGCTGGGCGGGTTTGCGCGGCGCCGCTTCGGTCGTGTTTAGCCTCTTTGCCGTGGTAGCCGGTGTTCCCGGCGGTCACGACCTGTTTGACCTGGTGTTTGTGATTGCCGTGTCGAGCATTGTGGTGCAGGGCTCGCTGCTGCCGGCGGTGGCCAAGAAGCTCGATATGATCGATGCGGAAGGCGATGTGCGCCGCACTTTTAACGACTACCGCGACGAGGACGGCATGTCGTTCGTCAAGCTCAAGGTAGGCGCTGGACATCCGTTTGCCGGTCGCTCGCTCGCCGACATTGGCAGCGCCACAGACATGCTCGTGGTCCTGGTGCTGCGCGATGGCGCGCACCCGGTGCTGCCCAACGGCGATACTGTAATTGAGGAAGGCGACCTTCTGGTCATGGCAGCGCCGACGTTTGAAGAACGTGCCGAGGTTACGCTGCGCGAGGTCACCGTGACTCCCCACGGTCGCCTGGCCGGCCAGCGTCTGCGCGATGTGCCGCAAGGCAAGCATCCGTTTATTGTGGTGATGCTCACGCGCGACGGCCAAACGCTCATCCCCGATGGCAACACACTAATATACGCCGGCGACGAAGCCGTCATCGCCACACTGGCGTCGTAGTGACCAGGAGGTAGCCAATTTGCGACGAAGAGATCGAGCGCCTAGAGAACCTCATGCCTTCGCTCGCTGATTTGGATTTGCCTGAGGAGTAAAGCACCCCTCCCCCATGTAACCATCCTGTAAATCATAGCGGCGCACTCGAGTTTTACCGTGATGCGGTCGCGCCTGGCGCTCCACTGTGCTAAAGTATCCCGAACGTCCAAACGACTACGAGGGAGACTAGAAGATGGCACGTGTGCACAACTTCTCAGCTGGCCCGGCCGCGCTGCCTACAAGCGTGCTTGCCGAGATCGCCGACGAGATGATGGACTACCGCGGTTGCGGCATGTCCGTGCTCGAGATGAGCCATCGATCTAGCATGTACCAGCAGATCATCGACGACGCCGAGACAACCCTGCGTCGCCTGCTGAGCATCCCCGACAACTACCGCGTCCTGTTTTTGCAGGGCGGCGCCACGCTGCAGTTTGCGGGCATCCCTATGGACCTCATGCGCCGCGGCCGCGCCGGCTACATCGTGACCGGCAACTTTGCCAACAAGGCATACAAGGAGGCCGCCAAGTACGGTGAGGCCGTGCTGCTCGCGAGCTCCGAGGACACCAACTTCGACCGCATCCCCGACATGGCCGACATCAACGCGCGCATTGCCACCGAGGCCGCAGGCGACGGGCTCGACTACGTCTACATCTGCCAGAACAACACCATCTTTGGCACCATGTACCACGAGCTGCCCGCTTGCGGCGACGTACCGCTGGTCGCAGATGTCTCGAGCTGCTTTCTGTCGCAGCCGCTCGATGTTGAGCGCTACGGGCTCATCTACGCCGGCGCGCAGAAAAACGCCGGCGCCGCGGGCGTGACCGTGGTTATCGTGCGCGACGACCTCATCGCCGACGGCCCCGCCTTTGCGCAGACGCCGCAGTACATGGACCTTAAGACCCAGGCCGCCAAGGGCTCCATGCTCAACACGCCCAACACCTTTGGCATCTACGTGTGCGGCAAGGTGTTCCGGTGGGTCGAGGAGACCGGCGGACTTGCCGCCATGGCCGAGCGCAACTGGGCCAAGGCCAACCTGCTCTACAACCTGCTCGAGAACAGCGAGCTGTTCCACGGCACCACGCAGGAGGACAGCCGCTCCATCGCCAACGTCACCTTCCGCACCGGCGATGCCGACCTCGACGCCGCCTTTGTCGCAGGCGCGGCCGAGCATCAGATTCAAAACGTCAAGGGCCATCGCCTGGTGGGCGGCATGCGCGCCAGCGTCTACAACGCCGTAACCATGGAAGACGTGCAAGCACTGGCCTCGTACATGAAGGCCTTCGAAGCGCAGCATAGTATGAGTCCGCGATCTAACTCGCCCGCC
>URTW01000263.1 GCA_900550815.1 uncultured Collinsella sp. | reverse complement strand
CCAGATAGGAGACCTCTTCCTTGGCCGCGATACCGTTATCGTCGGTCACGATCAGATTGGGGTGGGCGAGCTTGTTGACGCGGTCGAGCGCCGCGCGCGAAAGGCCATATCCCTCGTCAAAGCGATGCGGGATGAATGGTGTGACATCGGCGCCAAACGTCCGCAGTGCCTCGGTCAACAGACAAGTCGACGTAATGCCGTCGACGTCAAAATCACCAAAGACGGCGATGCGCTCGTGGTTGCGAATGGCGCGCTCGACACGATCGGCAACAACCGACATGCCCGGAATGACGAGCGGATCGGCCCAATCACGGTCGAGCGAAGGCGTCAAAAATAGCTGTCCTTCCTCAATCGAGGCAATGCCGTGCGCAACCATAATGCGTGCCACCAGCCCGGGTATGCCCAGACCAGCCGAAAGCTCCTTTTCGAGCTCGGGATTTTGCTGAGCGACCGCCCAGCGATGCGTCGTCTTAAGCGATGACATAGGCGCCCACCCCCGATAGGGGCAGGTCGCCGCGATACCTCTCACGGTTCATAGCGATGAGTCCTCTGTGTATGCCCGCTTCGGCAGGCAGATCTGTTGAACGGATTTATTATACCGTGCGGCACGGACGCAGAGCCTCGCAGCACGCCGTGGTTTCGGTAAACAATGCCGGTAATAGCCTCGAAATAATCGAGCGTTTCTGACGCACAGACGCATGCGAGCGTCTAGCATATCCATTCAAAACGGGTTCACGAGCAAAGGGAGTCACAAGAGCCTATGAAGCAATGGGTTGGACTGGGAAAGTTCCTCGCGGGGCATATGCAGGCCATCGTTCCGATTTGCGTAACGCTCGGCGTGCTCTTTCCCCAGCAGATCGGCGTACTCAAGCCCATCGTTCCCGCTCTCTTCGCCTTTATGACATTCCAAGGCGCGCTCAGTAACACCTTCCACCAGGTAGCTGAGGTGTTCCGCCGTCCGCTGCACCTGATTTTGGCGCTGCTCGTCTCGGCGGTGTTTATTCCCATAGCAGCTTATGCCATGGGATCGCTGTTCTTTGGCTCCAACCCCAACCTTGTCTGCGGCATCGTGCTCGAGTACAGCGTACCCGTGGCGGTCACTGCCTTTATGTGGATTAGCATGTTCGGCGGCAACGGCCCGCTCGCGCTTACCATCATCCTGACGTCCTCAGTTATCTCCCCTGTGACGATTCCGCTCACGCTTAAGCTCTTGCTGGGTGCCACTGTCTCGATCGATGTGCCAAGCATGATGCAAGACATGGCCTTTATGATCGCCATCCCCGCCGTGCTCGGCATCGTGATCAACGAGCTCACGCGCGGATGGGGGCACGAAAAACTCTCCCCCGTGCTCTCGCCCGCCTGCAAATTCATGATGATGGGCGTTATCGCCTCCAACTCCACCGCCATGAGCGAGTACGTGCTGCACATGAACGCGGTGCGCTTGGAAGTCGCCCTCTTTATTTTGGTCTTCGCCATCAGTGGCGTTGTCTTCGGTTTTCTGGTCGCCCATACGCTGCATCTGCCATATAGCGAGACGACCACCATGTGCTTTACCTGCGGCATGCGTAACATCTCTTCGGGCGCCGTCATCGCCACGCAGTACTTTCCGGGCGAAGTCGTGTTTCCCGTCATGTGCGGAACGCTGTTTCAGCAGGTACTCGCCTCGCTTATCGGGCATCTCTTTGAGCGTCTGACCGGCGAGGAGCGCGCCGCCCAGCGCAAGCGCGTCGAAGCCGGCCGCGACGCCATGGCACGCTAGACTGTCCGCATTACGCGGGTGTTAGTCTTGCTATACGAGCGTTTCCAGATGCGCACGCAGGCGCTCAGCATCGATATCGAGCGTCGTCTCGGCATTGACCTGGGCCAGACGATAGCCCACAAAGTAGGGCGATACCACCCAACGTGGCAGCGCCTTGGCAATGGTCCGACCGCCCAAGTGATAGAAGAACAAGTTGTATGACTCTGCGCGGCCGCCGTGGTGCTCGTGCAGGATATAGCGCAGGGCCACCTGAATCGCATCGGCAAACAGGTCCGCTTCGGCTTGGTCGCGGGCGTCGTCGCTGGCGGCGATTCCCTGTGGAGCCGAGACGTTGCCCTCAAAGAAACCCATGATCGGCTCGGTTGAGAGGATGACTGAGATTCTCCCCTGCTGCCA
>URTW01000262.1 GCA_900550815.1 uncultured Collinsella sp. | reverse complement strand
GAGCGGAGGCAGAAGCCAGCTGAATCATACACGACTATGGGCTCCAAAGGGCAGCCTCAGCATCCGGCTAACTCGTAGCGGCGTTCTTGCCCTTCCTGACCGAGTTTTGGGAGAACCCGCCCGCGAGCGTGGGCGCCCTCTACATCGGCCCCCTCAAAGCGCTCATCAATGATCAGTTCGTCCGCCTCAACGACCTCTGCGAAGAGGCCGATATCCCCGTCTGGCACTGGCATGGCGATGTCTCGCAGTCGCACAAGGCTAAGCTCATCAAAAAACCGAGCGGCATCTTGCAGATTACGCCCGAGTCACTCGAGGCGCTCTTAATCCATAAGCACATGGCGATCCCGCGCATGTTTTGCGACCTGCGCTATGTGGTCATCGATGAGGTCCACTCGCTCATGCGCGGCGACCGTGGCGGGCAAACGCTCTGCCTTATCGAGCGACTCTCGCGCATGGCGGGCGTACAGCCTCGACGCATCGGCCTTTCTGCCACCATCGGCGACCCCGAGCGCACGGGCGCCTTTCTGTCACAGGGGACGGGACGCAACTGCGTCATCCCCCGCTTTGAGGAGCCGCGCCGCGTGTGGCGCATCTCCATGGAGCACTTCTACAACTCGGGTCCCCAGGCGCAGCAGCGAGGATTCGCGAGCACAGGTCCGCAGGAAGCAGAGGTGCTCGCGTGCGAGCGCATTGAGGCGGCACCACCCGCGGCACTGCCCGCCGGCGCCCAAGACATGCGCCATAGCGGACAGCTCACACAAGAGGAGCGCCGTCAACGTCGTGAGCGGGCACGGGGCAAGGCCGCACCCAAGGACTGCCGAACTTCCTCGGCCCCCGAGGGCGAAGTCGACATCCCACGAGCGACCGAGCAGGCGCTTCTCAACCCCACCGACACGGCGCCCGACAACGCCGACCCCGGTATGGGCTATATCTTTGAGCATACGCGCGGCCGCAAGTGCCTGGTCTTTGCCAACTCGCGCGAGGAGGCAGAGGCCGTGTGCTCCATGTTGCGCAGCTACTGCGAGAGCCGGCACGAGCCAGACCGCTTTCTAATCCATCACGGCAACCTTTCGGCATCGCTGCGCGAGACGGCAGAAGAGCTCATGCGCGACGAGGAACAGGCACAAACGACCGTCACCACCTCTACGCTGGAACTCGGTATCGATATCGGCCGTCTGGAGCGCGCCTTCCAGATCGACGCGCCGTTTACCGTCAGCTCCTTTTTGCAGCGAATGGGTCGCACAGGACGCCGCGACCTTCCGCCCGAGATGTGGTTTGTCATGCGCGAGGAAGAGCCCGAGCCGCGCACGATGATGCCCGAGACCATTCCGTGGAAGCTCCTGCAGGGCATCGCGCTCGTACAACTCTATCGCGAGGAAAAGTGGGTCGAGCCGCCCGAGCTCGATCGACTCCCCTACAGCCTGCTCTACCACCAGACCATGTCGACGCTCGCCAGCACCGGCGAGCTCACGCCGGCCGAGCTTGCTCAGCGTGTACTCACGCTTAGTTATTTCCACCGCGTCTCGGCCGATGACTATCGCGTACTGCTGCGTCACCTCATCAAGATCGACCACATCCAGGTCACCGAGGGCGGCGGACTCATCGTGGGCCTCGCGGGCGAGCGCATCATCAACAACTTTAAGTTCTACGCCGTATTCCAGGAAAACGAGGAGTTCACCGTTCGCAGCGAGTCGGCCGAGTTGGGCACGATCGTCAACCCGCCACCGCCCGGTGAGCGCATCGCCATCGCCGGACACTGCTGGATTGTCGAGGAAGTGGACTGGAAGCGCCACACCGTCTTCGCCACGCAGGTCAAGGGCCGTGTGCCGGCCTACTTTGGCGACTGCCCCGGCGACATTAACACGCATGTACTCGAGCGTATGCGCCAAGCGCTCACTGAGCACGTGGCATATCCGTACCTTATGGGTAACGCACGGGCCCGCTTGGCGCAGGCTCGTCATACGGCCGAGATTTCGGGTGCGAGGACCAAGCCGCTCATTAACCTGGGTGGCGCCACCTGGGTGCTCTTCCCCTGGCTGGGCAGCTACGCCTTTCTGGCGCTCGAGCGCATGCTCAAGATTAAATGTGCCGCGGAGCTGGGCCTTCGCGGACTCGATCCGTCGCGGCCATACTTTATGCAGTTTAAGATGAGGGCC
>URTW01000261.1 GCA_900550815.1 uncultured Collinsella sp. | reverse complement strand
GAGTCGCCCCCCGGACTCCCTGCCCGCTTCCTAGATCGAACCCACTCACTGCAGACGCTCGGCCTGCGCGTAGTCGCCCACCGTGCCGCGAATGCGCGGGTGGGCCGTAAGTGTGGCGTAGAGCTTATCGGATAAGGCCTGCAACGTTGTGCGCTCCTGGGAAACATTCGGCAACAGTGCGGAAGTGGCAGCGGCAAAGGCCAGCTGCGTGCGCAGGTCCTGCGTGCCGGCACGACGACCGGCCTCCTGTCCGCCGCCAAAGCTGCGCGGGCGCAGCGGCGTGCGGTTCTTAAGATAGAGCGCGCCGGATGCCACGGGGCCGCCGATCTTGTGCGCGGCAACGGTCATAGCATCGACGCCCAGCTCGTTGACATCGAGCGGAATATGCAGATAGCCCTGGATGGCATCGGTGTGGAACAGGGCGCCGGCGGCATGTGCAGCAGCGGCAAGCTCGCGGATGGGCTGCACCACGCCGGTCTCGTTGTTGGCGACCATAATGCTTACGAGCGCCACGTCGTCGCCTAGTAGCTCGACAAGCGTGGCAGGCTCAATGTAGCCCATGCGGCAGGGCTGCACCAGGTCGACGCTAAAGCCTGCGGCACGCAGCAGCGGCAGGTTATCCAGAATCGAATCGTGCTCGATGGCAGATACGATCACGCGGTTACGCTTACGGTCGCGCTGACGTGCACCCTCGGCAAGACCGAGTAGCGCCAGCTGGTTGGCTTCGGTGCCGCCGTTGGTCAGAACAATCTCAGACGGGCGAACGCGCGCGCCAAAGCTGCGGGCGATCTCGCGACGTGCAACCTCCAGACGCGCGGCAGCCTTGCGGCCGAGCGAGTGCAGCGAGTTGGGGTTGACGCCCGCTAGCTCGCTATCGTCGTACTCACGCTGCGCAAGGCGCGCCTCGGCGCGCATGGGCGTCGAGGCGGCGTAGTCAAGATTCACGGGTATGCGGTTTTGACCTGCGGTCATAAGGGTTTATGCCTCCTGTGCAGCCTCGTTGCCCAGCTTCTGCAGCAGCGCAACCTCGGCAGCGGGATCTTCGGACTTAAATACGGCAGAACCGGCCACCAGGATATTTGCGCCGGCCTTGACGACCTCGGCAATGTTCTTGGAAGAAATGCCACCGTCGACCTCGATGAGGGGCGAAACGCCGTGACGCTCGCACATGGCCTTGAGCTCTTGGAGCTTAGCGATGGTGCCCGGGATAAAGCTCTGGCCGCCAAAGCCGGGGTTCACGCTCATGGGCAGTACCATGTCGGCAACGTCGATGCTGCTCTCGGGCACGCAGGCGGGCGTTGCGGACGGAGCCCGTCTGTGTGCGCATGGCCGCCAGAATGTCGTCTTTTTTGACTTCGTCGGAACCGTTGACGATCACGTCGACGATGCGGGGCTTTTCCTAGACCGTGAACACGAGCACGCGGCCCTGTCCGCCCTGTTCGATGTCGGCGTTCACGTCGCTGAAGTAGCCGAGCTCCCAGATTCGCTTGATTTCTTCATTGAGCGTGGAGGGATCAACCACATCACCCTTGCGGGTGGACAGGCGCGACAGCACCACGTCGGGGTCGAGCACCTTGACGCCGCGGATCTGGATGTCCGTGATGGCGTCGCCCTTGACCGCGCCGCCGCCCATCTTGTCGACAAGTTCGTCGACGGCGGGAAGCAGTTCGATCATGTTTTGCTTCTGGGCGAAATAGGGCTGCGCCCCCTGCTGTCCAGCGGCATCCACCATGCGGGCGTCGATGCTGAACGCGTCGCCGGTCTTGCTGAAGCTGCCGTACACGGCGTAGTTCGCCCCGGCCTGCCTGGCGATGGCGCGCGCGGTCGCCAGATTGAGCTGGCTGATCTGCTGGTTCTTGCTCAGGCGCAACGTATCCTTTGCCGGAATGACCTTGAATCCCTTTTGGGCCAGCCGCTGCTCAAACAGCTTGGGCAGCTCGTCGTTCAGGTAGTTGAGATCCGCCCCTCCATTGATCTGGAAGGGGAGCACAGCCACACGGACAGCATCCGAGGCCGCCTGTTTGGGCGCCGCCTGAGCCGTACCGTGGAACAAGAGGTTACACAGCGCCAGCGCCAGCAGCGCGAGTACGCATCTCTTCATACAGTTCTCCAGATCGTAATTCGAGGCAGCGCCCGAGGGTTCCCGCCATTTCACGGTTATG
>URTW01000260.1 GCA_900550815.1 uncultured Collinsella sp. | reverse complement strand
CAGGTAGATGACGGCAATAGCCACGCCACCGACAATGATAGCCTTGGGAATATCGCGAGCGGGATCGGCCATGTCGTCGGTCATGGTGCAGATGACCTCGAAGCCCATGAAGTTAAAGATGATGATCGACAGGTAGCCGAACGCGTTGGTGTTGGTGAGCTCGGGCTGGAAGGTGACAGCGGACATATCGTTCGCAAAACCGTTCTCCATGGCATACCAAATGCCCAAAGCGCCGACGATAACGGCAACGGCGACCTTGATGATAGCGCCACCGTTGAGGACCCACTCGGAGCCGGCAGCCTTGGAGCGACCCATAAGATAGACAATCCACACAATGGCAAGGTCGATACCAATCTTGGCAATCAGATTGAACTCGACGCCAAAGACCATGCCCAAAATGTCCGGGAACATAGTAGCCAGCGAGGCAATCCACAGCGGGTAGTTAACCCAGTAGTAGTACGAAATGCGGGCGCCCCACTTGTCGCCCAGGCCATCGCGTACCCAGTCGTAAATGCCACCCTCACCGACATAGGTAGTGCCGAGCTCGGCAACGACCATGCCATAAGGGAGCAGGAAGGTCAGAATCAGGAAGATCCACCAGAAGAACTGCTGGTTGCCAATGGCAGCAGCAGGAGCGGCGGCCTCGCAAACGAAGACGACGCAGATGATAGTCGAAATGACCGTCAGGAAGGAAAGCTTTTTCTTTCCGTCGCTCATGATGAGCTCCTTCGCTCAGTCTTGGACAAATCGAGGCCCTTAAGATATTAAGGCAATTGCCGGGCCTCGGTGAGCGGGCGACAGGAGACGAGCATCCGCCGCCCGCAAACGCGCTTCTACGATGAAGTTACGCGGTTTTACCAAACCGCGTAACGGCTCGACGCTGCAAACGCCCCTAAGCGGCAATCTGACGTTCAATCGTCGGGCATGACCAAAAGGTCAATGCCCTCCTCTTTCACGTCACCTTGCTCGCTTAGGGGCGTTTTCGCTGTCGTTGCCAAGACACCGGCGTTGCCTTGGTCGCAAGTAGTCATTGGGGACGCTCTTTAATGACTAGTCGTTTAAGACCGCCCCTTAAGAATGACCCCAATGCCTACACTCAAAAACGGCGCCCGCCGGCGATGTTGCCGGCGGGCGCCGCTGTCGCGTAGGCGCTATTCGTTGAGTGCGTGCGTTCGGGCTCGCTGCTACAGCGAGTCGATAAAGCGCTGTTGGGCGGCGCGGCCGGCTTCGTCCCACTTAAAGACGCCGGCGTTGTCGAGCACGTGGCCAAACACCACGCCGACCTCCTCGTGCAGGATATCGATGGCGTTGTCGGCCGTAAGCTCGTTGACGCGGCGGGCATAGACATCCTCGGCCCATGCGGCGTGGCTGCGGCATAGATCATCGCCCTCGAGTGCACCGGCAAGGTCGTAGCTGGCATCGGCCTTGGCTGCCAGCAGATGCTCGCGGACAGCGCCAAGCTCGGGAACCAAGCGCGGTGGCAAAATGGCCAGGCCCATGACCTCGATCAGGCCGATGTTCTCCTTCTTAATGTGGTGGTACTCGGCATGCGGGTGGAATACGCCCAGCGGATGCTCGTCGGTCGTGATGTTGCAGCGAAGCGCCAGGTAGGCCTCGTAGATTTCGCCGCCGGCGTTGCCGCGGGAGTCGACGCGGCGGATGACGGGCGTTACGGTGTTGTGCGCTACGCCGTCGGCTGTGTGTGCGATAACGCCCACGGACTCGTCGGTCCACTCGCGCCAGGCGAGGATAATCTTCTCGGCAGCATCGAGCAGCTGGGTGCGGTCGTGCGAGCGCAGTCGCAGCACCGAAAGCGGCCACTGCAACACGGTGCCGCTGACCTGGTCAAAGCCGGGCACGCTAAACTGCGAGACCTCGGCGGCATGCATCATGGGGAACTCGTGCGCGCCGCCCTGGAAGTGGTCGTGCGACAGAATCGAGCCGCCCACGATGGGCAGGTCGGCGTTGGAGCCAATAAAGTAGTGCGGGAACAGGTCCACAAAATCGAGCAGGCAGGTCAGCCCCTTGCGGTCGACGTGCATCGGACGATGCTCGGAGCTCATGGCAATGCAGTGCTCGTTAAAGTACGCGTACGGGCTGTACTGGAAGCCCCAGCGCTCGCCATTAAGCTGAATGGGAATACCGCGCAGATTCTGGCGGGCGGGATGCGCGCCG
>URTW01000259.1 GCA_900550815.1 uncultured Collinsella sp. | reverse complement strand
TTTGCACCACCACAAAGGGTCCTGGCCCCTTTGTGGTGGTTGGCGGCTAAGCGGTGGGGAGTTCTGACGTGTTAGCCGGCTGCTGCGGCTTGAGGCGGGCGTTGCGCCAGATGATCTGGATGATGTAGCCGAGCATAAAGACGACGGCTACGCCGCTGACAAAGCTGCCCATAAGGGGAAGTGCCGTGAGTGCGCCCGCCGCGATACCGCCCACGGCGGCCTTGGCGGCCATGGCGGAGCGGCTCTGGCTGTGTCCGAGCATGCGTGCGATCGCGGTGCCCGTAAATGCCGCCGAGACCAGAGCGATGCCGATCACGGCGCACATGATGGCTCCGTCGAGCGACAGACCTGCAATCGAGATCATGATCAACTGGACGGCTGGAACGGCGACCACCGTGCCCAAAAGACCGCTCACCCACAGAGGGGTGGGTCGTTGACGAAGCATGCCGGCGGCGCTGGCGGTCGCGCGCGGAAAGACGAGCTCGAGTAACAGGGCGACAAAGCAGGTCGAGAGTGCCGCGGCGACGATACCGCCGATGACATCGTTAACGGTGGAGGTATCCTCGTTCTCGGTGCGGTCGATCTTGAGTGCGCCGACCTCGACTCCCGCGGCGCGCTCGGGGTCCTCGGAGACGTGCGCGTTCACGGTGCCGGTGATGTGGGCGTTCTTGCCCAGGATGAGCTTGTCGGCCCAAACCTCGACATCGCCATCGACGGTGCCGTCGATGGTTACCGTATCGCCCGCGAGCGCTGCCGACTTGGTGGAGCCTCGCAAGGCAACCGTCTCGCCTATCGCGTAGAAACAGTTAGCGGTGCTGTCGGAATTGAGAACGACATGCTGGCCAGCAACGGTCACGCTGCCATCAACCGTGGTCTTGGCAATGTCGATGGTGCGTGCCGCCAGACGGACGGCGCCGCCCACCGTGCAGTCGCGGATCGAGAGAGTATCGCCCGTGGCGATGATATCGCGGTCGATGGACGTATCGTCCAAGTTGAGGGCCTGACCTGCCCAGTACAGGTCACCTTCGACGCCGGACGGATTAGCGTCATTGTCGGTCGCAAGTACGTTGCCTGCGGTGTCCGTGCCGGCGAACGACGCCGTGGGAAGCGCGGTGATCGCCAGAGCGATGAGCGCGAATGCCATAAGCAGGCAGCGACGCATCTTGTGTGACGGCGCCGCCGCGGTTTGATTGAAAGCCATGGTTGATCCTTTTGTTAGGTGTTCGGCATATACCTAACAGGGTACCCAACGTGCGGGCGCTCTAAAAGAACCTCTCGGTTGCATTTCGAAGGGTCGTGCCGTGCTGTCTACTTTTTGCGGTGCAAAAAGCGCGCGATGTCCTCTTCGGTGGGGCTTTTGATGTCAAAGCGCAGCGAGAGCCAGCGCAGACCCATGGTCACGATAACGCATACGACCAGCGCGGCGACATTGCTGACCAAGCCACTCATGACGAGGCATACATAGCTTGCCGATCCGGCGATGGCCGCGATGGCATAAAAGTTAGTGCGTTGGAAAATGCCCGGAACCACGCCCATAAAGCCGTCGCGCAGCATGCCGCCGCCCACCGCGGTAAAAAAGCCCATCATGATGCAAACGACGGGCGCAAATCCGTAGACCAGTGCCTTGTCTGCGCCGGTTGCCGCATAGATGCCGACCGAGATGATGTCGAGCAAGGGGATGAGTTTTTCGGGCTTGTCGACGATTGCCGGGAAAATGTAGATGATGGCTGCCGTGGCGATGGAGAGCGGCAGCGCCATTGGCTGGTTGAGGATGTAGTCGTTGCCCACCTGCAGCGTCATATCGCGCAAAAGACCGCCGCCCAGACCGCAGACCACCGCGAGCGCAACTGCACCCACCAGGTCGAGCTTGTGCTCGCGCGCAACCAGCACACCCGAGATCGATGCAGCGACAACAGCGAACATCTCGAGCCAAAACGGAATGGCGACCATGGCATCCGATGCATGCGAGGTAATGGTCATAGCGGCGACGACGGGCAAGATGGGGTCCATTGGATCGTGGGTTTAGACAATGCCCGTACATAGTACATGGTTGACGGGTCTGGCGACCCTATTGCTCGGTAAACGGTCGGGACCGGGTGGGGGCATGGCGTTGCTGGAATGCCAGGGGTCCAGAACATGTACGTCACCCTCCAAAAACGACATTTTCCGACATCTTTGGAG
>URTW01000258.1 GCA_900550815.1 uncultured Collinsella sp. | reverse complement strand
GGCCGAGGCAACGGCGGCGAGCGGCGGGGTGATGACGACTTCGCCGATCGACTTGGCGCCAAACGGGCCCGTCGGCTCGTAGCTCGGCTCAAAGGCCACGCGAATGCTGCCGATATCCAGGCGCGTGGGCAGTTTGTAGCTCATAAAGTTGCCGGTGCGCAGACGGCCGCGCGCATCGTGCTCGACGATCTCGTAGAGCGCGTGGCCGATACCTTGGGCAATGCCGCCCTCGGCCTGGACGCGCGCGAGCGCCTCGTTGATCACGGTGCCGCAGTCCACGGCCGCCGCGTAGTCCACCACGGTCACCTTGCCGGTGGCCTTGTCGACCTCGACCTCGGCAATGCCGGCCATAAACGGCGGGGGCGAAACGGGCAGGCAGGCAGAGGCATGCGAGGTGAGCGCGTCGCCGCCCGCGATGTTCTTTACGCACAGGTTGGCGAAGTCGCGCAGCGTGAGGTAGCGGTTCTGCTCGCGCGCGGCACGCTCGTCGGACAGGCGCACGTACTGACCATCAAAGACCACATCGGCGGCGTCCACGTCCCACATCTGGGCGGCCTTGGCGCAGATCTTCTCGCGCAGCTCGGTCGCGGCGTTCTTGGCTGCCAGGCCCGTCACGTACGTGCCCGAGCTCGCGTACGAGCCGGCATCGAACGGCGACACGTCGGTGTCCACGCCGCGCACCACGATCAGCGAGCTCTCCACGCCCAGCTCCTCGGCGGCAATCTGCGCCAGGATCGTGTCGACGCCCATGCCGTTATCGGTAGCGCCGGTGCCGATGGTAATGAATCCGTCCTCTTCCAGGCGCATGTCGATGCCGGCGATATCCACGTTGGAAATGCCCGAGCCCTGCATGGTGAGCGCGCAGCCCAGAGCACGCACGCGGTCGCCCAGGTCAACGGCCAGCGGCTTGTCGCGCCAGCCGATCATGTCCATCGCGCGCAGCAGGCAGCGGTCGAGCGCGCAGGCGTTGAGCTTCTCGTTGTAGTACTGCGGCATGATCTCGCCCTCGCGCACGATGTTCTTAAGGCGCAGGTCGGCGGGATCCATGTGCAGCATGTCGGCGAGCTCGTTGACGGCGCTCTCCACGGCAAACTGGCCCTGGGTGGCACCGTAGCCGCGATACGCGCCGCCGCGGTTGGTGTTGGTGTAGACGGCGTCCCAGCTAAAGCGGCTCGCCTTCACATGGTTGTAGATGGGTAGGCTCTTGTGGCCCGAGAGGCCGATCGTCGTGGTGGCGTGCTCGCCATAGGCGCCGGCGTTGGACAGCGTGTGCAGGTCGATGGCCGTGATAGTGCCGTCGTTCATGGCGCCCAGCTTAACGGTCATCTGCATCTGGTGACGCGAGTTGCCCGCGGTGATGGTCTCCTCGCGGGTGTAGCAGCAATAGCTCGGACGGCCAGTCTGCTGCGTCACAAACGCCACGAAGATCTCGCAGCAGCCCGTCTGCTTGGAGCCAAAGCCGCCGCCGATGCGCGGCTTAATGACCTGCACCTGCGACTGCGGAATGTCGAGCGACTGCGCGACCATGCGGCGCACGTGGAAGGGCACCTGCGTCGAGGTGGTCACTGAGATGCGGCCGAACGCGTCGGTCGTCGCGAAGGCGCGGAAGGTTTCCATGGGCGCGGTCTGCGTGGCCTGGCTGGTGTAGGTGCGGGTAAAGACGATGTCGCTCTGGGCGAAGGCCTCGTCCAAGTCGCCAAAGTCGCTCGTGCCGCTACACACCAAGTTGCGCGAGACGTCGCCGCCCTGCGGGAACATAAAGGTCACGTCGCCCTCGGGGTGGACCACGATGTCGTTATCGAGTGCCTGGGTAAAGTCGAGCAGCGGCTCGAGCACCTCATAGTCGACCTTAATGAGTTTTAGCGCCTTGTCGGCAGCCTCCTCAGTCTCGGCGGCGACGATCGCCACCTCCTCGTTTAGGTAGCGCACGAGGTTCGCGAGGATCAGACGGTCGTAGGGACTCGGCTGCGGATAGCTCTGGCCGGCGATGGTAAAGCGGCGCTTGGGCACGTCCTCGTAGGTGTAAACGCCCACCACGCCGGGCACCTTCAGGGCGCGCGACGTATCGATGGAGCGGATCTTGGCGCGGGCATACGGGCTGCGCTTGAGCTTAACGATGAGCGCGCCGGCGGGCACCATATCGCCCGTGTAGACGGGACGACCCTCGAGCAGCGCCTTCGA
>URTW01000257.1 GCA_900550815.1 uncultured Collinsella sp. | reverse complement strand
ACCTGAGCTGCGGCGCATTTGAGGACCTGCCCTACGTGACGCTGCTCTGCCGCCTGCTCAAGCAGCTGCCCACGCGCGAGCACTCGGCCGAGGAACTCGACAACCTGCTCGCCGGTAAGCTGGGCTTTTTGAGCTTTACGACCGAGGTCATGACCCAACCCGACGTGGACGGCGTGCGCCCCTACCTGCTGGTGAGCGCCGGCGCCCTGTCCGAGAAGATCGATGCGCTGGCGAGCCTGCCGCGCGAGGTGTGGTCGAGCACGCTGCTGGCGGATGCCGACGCCGACCGCGTGCGCGACGTGCTCACGCAGATTCGCATTGGGCTTGAGCAGGGCTTTATCAACAACGGACACTCGGCGGCGCTCGGCCGCGCGATGAGCTACAGCTCGCCTTCGGCCGTGGTGCGCGAGCAGCTTTCGGGCGTGGATTTCTACCTGTTCCTGCGCGATCTGCTCGAGCACTTTGACGAGCGCGTGGACGGGCTGCGTACCAAGCTTGCCGAGCTGGCGGAGCGTATCTTTGTGGCCGATGGCTGCATGGCGAGCTTTACCGGCAGCGACGAGGACTTTGACGCGTACTGGAATGCTGCGGGCGACCTGGGGCTGGGTGCGGGCGATGGTGCCGACCGCGGCGCGCTCGCGGTGCCGACGCCGTGCGACCGCCACGAGGCTTTCGTGATCCCCAGCGACATCTGCTTTGCCGCGCGTGCGTGCGATCCGCGTCGCCTGGGCATTGACGTGACAGGCGCTTGGGCCGTGGCTGCCAACGCGCTCTCCTACGATTACCTGTGGAACGAGATTCGCGTGAAGGGCGGTGCGTACGGCTGCGGATTCCGCGCAGCCGGCGAGCGCCAGACGGCGTTCTACACCTATCGCGACCCGGCGATCGATCCTTCGATTGAGCGCGTGAAGCGCGCGGGCGCATGGCTTGGCAGCTTTGAGCCCGACGAGGCCGCCTTTGAGGGCTTTATCGTGAGCTGCGTAAGCGGCATGGACGCGCCGGTGAAGCCGTACGCGCTCACCAAGCGCCGCAACACGACCTACCTGGCCGGGCTCGATCCGCACGCACGCGAGGAGCGTCGCGCCCAGATGCTCGCCGCCACGCCCGGTGAGCTGCGCTCGCTCGGCGCCGACGTGACGCGCATCGCAGCCGAGTCGCCCACCTGCGTCTTTGGCGGCCGCGAAGTCATCGCCAAGAGCAACGCCGACTTCAACGTAGTCGACCTGCTGGCATAACCACAGCAAGCAAAACCGCCACAAAGGGGACAGGTACCTTTGTGGCGGTTCGAACACTTGTTCTATACGCACACATGTTCTATAGTAGAGGTGCTTGCAACGACCTGAAATTGCAACTAGAATATAGTTGCAGAATGTGAGGCGGGATGACTCGATCCGATAAACTCATCGCCCAACTGTTTAGCTGCCCTTCAACTTATCGGTATGCGGATTTTTTAAAAGTCATGGCTTCATATGGCTTTGAAATGGACAGCAAAGGCAAGACATCCGGATCGCGCGTTCGCTTCTACAGGCCATCAGATGGCAGGATGTTCGTAATGCACGCGCCTCATCCATCTGACGAATTGACAGCGGGGACCATTCGAAACATCGTTCGCTTTCTGCAAGATGTCGGAGGTAGTCATGAGTAACGTTTTGGCATACAAAGGTTATTTCGCCCCGGTCGAGTTCAATGCCGAACAGCATGTGCTAACAGGTATGGTCGCCGGCATTAGGGACGCAATCGTATTTGAAGGCTCCACGGCTGAAGAAGTGGAGCAATGCTTCCACGACGCCGTCGACGATTACCTTGAGTTTTGCGCCGAGAAGGGCAAGGAACCCGAGCGGGCTTTTAAGGGCTCGTTCAACGTAAGAACGGGCTCTGAGCTCCACAAGCAAGCAGCACTGGCAGCGGCAAAGAAGGGTGAGTCACTCAATAAGTTTGTGACTGAAGCGATCGCTGCGGCGCTGTGAAGCCAACGTCGAGAAGAAGCCGCCACACAGGGCGCCTGTGTGGCGGCTGCGACGTTTGCCCAGATAAAACCTGCCAAAATAAGCCTGTCACTTTTTGGCAGGTTTGCTAGAGGAGGTTGGGATGGACAAGGCTGAGTTGCGGCGGGCGGTGATTGCCCAGCGCGATGCTCTTGATTTGGACTTGCGGGCGGCGAAGTCTGCTGATATCTGTGCGCGGCTGGTTGAGCTGCTGGGCCGCTTGGCTGCCGCGGCGCCGCGCATCGT
>URTW01000256.1 GCA_900550815.1 uncultured Collinsella sp. | reverse complement strand
TAAGGATTGATTTGCGGCTTATGAGCCAAAAACAGTCCCTATTCCACCGCAAGTGGTAAAGGTGCCCCTAGTGGATGGGCTGGTAGCGGGGGCAGTAGCTGATGGCGATGGCATCGACGCCTACGTGGGTGGCGATGGTGCAGCCGATGGGGCCGGTGCCGGCGTCTACGTAGTCCTGGCCCGCGAGCGCCTCGTTGACAAGTTCCTGCTCCTCGGCGGCGCCGGTCGTGAGCACGCGCACGCTTGAGCCCGGGTGCTCGTCCAAAAACGCGAGGCAATCTGCCATGGTGTTGGCGACGATGCGCTTGACGCCGCGGCCCTTTTTGATCGCCTTGATCTCGCCCGACTGCCACTCCGGCGAAACGGCCAGGCGAATGTTGAGCATCTGCGTGAGCTGGCCGGCGAGCTTGGGCGCGCGGCCGTTCTTAACGAGGTTCTCGAGCGTGCGGGGAATCAGCAGCAGGTGGGCGTCGGGCAGCGTCGCGCGGATCTGCGCCTCGGTTTCGTCCAGGCTGCGGCCATCTTCGCGCATGGCCCGCGCATACTCCACCAGCAGGCCCTCGGCGCCCGAGCCAGTGCGCGAATCGATGCAGCGAACGTCGAGCTCGTGGGTCTCGGCGACCAGGCATGCGTTGGAATAGCAGGCGGACCATTCGCTGCACAGCGAGATAAAGATCGCGCTGCCGTGGCCGTCAGCACGCACGCGGTCAAAGAGTGCCTTGAACTCGCCGGCACTCGGCTGCGAGGTGTGCGGCAGCTGCTCGGAGCCGGCCATGCGGGCGACGTACTCTTGGGCGGTAATCTGCACCTGGTCGAGCAGGTCCTCGCCCTCGATAATCACATGCAGTGGAATCACGTAAATGCCGAGCTCTTGGGCACGGGCGGGGGAGATGTCCGACGTGGAGTCGGTTATGATGGCAAAAGACATAATTGCACCTTTCGTTGGGGCGCGACGGCGCCGCCTTCTGAGAGCAAAGTGCGACAAGTATAGTGGAGTTGCTCTACATTGCTAGGTTAAATTGTTGAATAGTCAACAGTTTGAAGTGTCGGTGTGGAAATCGTCAACTGGGGAAGAGGGATGCCGATGGAGGCGCTGGAGATAGGCAAACGGCCGGTCGTGTTGTTCGATTTTGACGGCACGGTGGCCGATACGGGTCGGGCGGTGATGACCTCGACGCGCAAGACGCTGGCTGCGCGTGGGGTTACGGAGGCGCAGAGGGGCGACTTGCGCCGTATGATCGGGCCTCCGCTGTGGAAGAGCTTCCACGACTTTTACGGCTTCTCACGCGAGGAGTCGCTGGTGGTGGCCGATGAGTACCGCGCCTTTTTTGACGAGCTGGGTCCGGAAGAGTACCCCGTGTTCGATGGGATCCCCGAGCTGCTCGACGGGCTGGCCGCCCAGGGCAAGCGTGTGGCCGTGGCGACGTCGCGCATGGAGGCAAAGTGCATCGACATGGTGCGTGAGCTGGTGCTTTCTCAGTTTGAGGCGGTGGTTGGCATGAATCCGCCGCAGGGGCGCGAGACCAAGGCCGATTCGGTTCGCGACGCCCTGTCGGCGCTTGGCGCGACGGCCGACGAGGCCGTGATGATCGGCGACCGCTTTAACGACGTGGAGGGCGCGCACGCGATGGGCGTGCCGTGCATTGGCATCTATTCGGGCGCAGCGGCGCCGGGCGAGCACGAGGCGGCGGGTGCCGATGCAGTGGTGCACTCGGTGGCCGAGCTTGCTAAACTTTTCGCTATCTAATAGACGTAATGTGAGGGGCGGGCGTACCCGTCGCTCATTGCTAAGGAGGTCGTCCATGAATCAGGTGGAGCAGAGCGTTACCGAGTATGTCGACGAGGTCTGGGAAGATGTCGTCGCCGATATCGAGCGGCTGGTGAGCTATCCGTCCGTGGCGGTTTCTGCCAATGCGGAGCCCGGCGCGCCGTTTGGCCGTCCGGTTCGTGACACGCTCGATTGCGCGCTCAGCATTGCGCAAAAGCTCGGCTACCAGACGAGCGACGACGAGGGCTTTGTGGGCATCGCCGATATCCCGGGTCGCGGCGACAAGCAGCTCGCGACCATCTGCCACGTGGACGTGGTGCCCGCCGGCCCTGGCTGGAACACCGAACCGTTTGCGATGGAGCGTCGCGAGGGCTGGCTGCTCGGTCGCGGCGTTATCGACGACAAGGGTCCGGCCGTGATGTCGCTCTACGCCGGCGCCAGCCTGCTCAAGCGCGGCATCGTTCCGCGCGACACCTTCCGCGCGCTGCGGGGCTGCGCTGAGGGA
>URTW01000255.1 GCA_900550815.1 uncultured Collinsella sp. | reverse complement strand
GCTCGCGCTTTCCTGCTTTTCGCGCAGGACACTCTTGGGAGTGAGCTGGTAGTCGTTTGCCCAAGGCACTTCCTGGCAGTACTTGTCTATGGCGGCGTCGAGCAAATCCTCGAGCGGCTTTTCGTACGTGACGTCCTGAATGCGCTCCAGACGCTCCTCATAGTCGACGCCGTCGGCCTTCATTTCGGCCATCGCGCGGTCGCGCGCGGCGCGCTCCTGTGCGCGCAACACCTGCTTGGGGTCCTCGAGCGTTGCCTCGACCATCGAGATCAGATCCATGGTATAGGTCTCGCTCTCGGGGTCGAGCAGTTCCAGCGCGGCAAGCAAGAACGGCGAGAGCGGCTGATCGAGCGCGAAGTCCTCGGGCAGGTCGACCGTCAGTGCGTAGTCGATGTCCGGCGCGGCGTCTGCCGGTGCGTCGGGTGCGGGCGGCACCTCGGTGCGCACGACGACGCCGGAGTCGATGAGCGTGGCGAAGATCTCGTCGGCACGAACCTCGAGTTTTGCCTTTTCCTCGGGAGTCTGCAGGCTTGTCTCGATGAGGTCGTGTACGCGGGCTCGGGCGTCGCCGCCCTGCTCGACTACGCTAATCACCATGGAGTGTGTGATGCGAAGACGCGGCTTGAGCGTTTCGGGCTGCGTCTCGATCAGGCGCTCAAAGGTCTGCTTGTTCCAGGTGACAAAGCCCTCGGGGGCCTTCTTCTTTTTAATCTTGCGGAGCTTCTTGGGGTCGTCGCCCGCCTTGGCCATGAGCTTGGCGGTCTCGATCTCGTGCTCCGGGGCCTCGGCGATGACCATGCCCTCGGCGTCAAAGCCCGAGCGACCGGCGCGACCAGCGATCTGATGGAACTCACGGGCGCGCAGGCGACGCATCTTATAGCCGTCGAACTTGGTGAGCGCGGTGAGCACCACGGTGTGGATGGGCACGTTGATGCCGACGCCGAGTGTGTCGGTGCCGCAAATGACGGGCAGTAGGCCCTGCTGTGCCAGGCGCTCGACCAGTAGGCGATAGCGCGGCAGCATACCGGCGTGGTGCACGCCGACGCCGCAGCCAAGCAAGCGCTTGAGGATCTTGCCGAAGGCCGTCGAGAAGCTCGTGCCCTTGGCCGCCTCCTTGATGGCCTCGCGCTGCTCCTTGCTGGCAATGCCAAAGTTGGCGAGGGATTGCGCCGTCGCAAGGGCGGCATCTTGGCTAAAGTGCACGATGTAGAGCGGGGCCTCGCCGCGACGCATCGCGAGTTCAACGGAGCCCTCGAGGGAGGTCGTCACATAGTCGTAGCTCAGCGGAACAGGGCGCGGGGCGTCGACGACTAGGTCGCAGGTAGCGCCGGTGTGTTCCTCGAGCGAGGCGGCGATGGCAGTGACATCGCCGAGCGTGGCGCTCATGAGCATGAATTGCGTGTGTGGCAGGGTGAGCAGCGGCACCTGCCAGGCCCAACCGCGGTCGGGGTCGGCAAAGTAGTGGAACTCGTCCATGGCCACGCAGCCCACGTCGGCGCCCTCGCCCTCGCGCAGTGCATCGTTGGCAAGGATTTCGGCCGTGCAGCAGATGACGGGCGCCTTGGTGTTGATGTGCGTATCGCCGGTGATCATACCGACGTTATCGCGGCCGAGTACCTGTACCAGATCGAAGAACTTTTCGCTGACCAGAGCCTTGATAGGAGCCGTGTAATAACAGCGCTTGCCCTGCGCCATGCCCATAAAGAGCATGCCCAGCGCGACGAGCGATTTACCCGATCCGGTCGGTGTTCCCAAAATGACGTGGTCGCCGGCAGCCAGGTCCATGAGGGCCTCTTCTTGGTGATCCCACAGCTCAATGCCGCGATCGCTCGTCCATTCAAAGAAGCGTTCGAAGGCTTGGTCGGGCGTGAGCCACGGTTCGGGCTCGCTGCCGTCCTCGGGCTCCCACCAGGTGGGGGAGAGCGCGCCGAGCGAGCCGAACTCTGCCTCGGTTCCCGTGCCGCCCGAGAATGAGCTGGCGGCCCCGGCGCCGGAGACGGTGCTGGCGGCGGTATCTGTCGTGGTCTGTGCCATGTGGTTGCTTTCTCTCGCGATTGTCCGCCAACTATTATGGCGTAGCGGCGGCGCGGGGTGCCAGCGCGCGAGAAAATGCAGGAAATGGGCGTTCTGCCCAGCCGTTTGGTGCAGCTGCCAGCTAAGTGAGTAGACTTTTTGCGATATTGCGAGCACATGGCTTTTGCGCAAGGGTTCTACCTGCGGCGTTATGTTTCGCTATGCGGGCTGTGCTTGGCTATTGCAAAATAGTCTACTCACTTAGGTTTGAGGGC
>URTW01000254.1 GCA_900550815.1 uncultured Collinsella sp. | reverse complement strand
GTCGATCTGGTCACTAGTGGCTGCGGCGCGCATACCGGCGACCCACTCGCTGGTGAAGGGGTCGACAACGTTGCCGCAGGCGTTGACCGAGACCACGGCGCCCACCTTGATGGGGCCGAGCGCCACGGCGGCAGCGCCAAGGCCGGCCTTCATGCAGGTGGCGGGGCCCATGAGCTTACCCACGGTAGCGCCCGTGCCGGCGCCTACGTTGCCCTGTTCGAGCTTGGTGGGGGTGTGGTCGAGTGCTTCGCGCACGGCGGCGATGCCGGCCTCAATGTCGGGGCGAACGGTGGGGTTACCAAAAGCGACGTCGAAGATACAGCTGGAGCACACGATAGGCACCTGCGTGGGGCCGACGGGAAGGCCGATGCCGCGGCTCTCAAGCTCGCGAGCGACGCCGCTTGCAGCCTCGAGGCCAAAGGCCGATCCACCCGAAAGGCAGACGGCGTGGACCTTGTCGACGGTGTTCTCGGGTCGTAGCAGGGCGGGCTCGCGCGAAGCGGGAGCGCCACCGCGAACGTCAACGCCGCCGGTGGCGCCCTCGGGTGCCACGATTACGGTGCAACCGGTGCCGGCCTCCTCGTCCGTATAGTTGCCATAGCAAAAGCCATCGACATCGCATACGTCAATGGCCTCGAGCAGTGTATCCATGTTTAACTCCTATCGGTTTTCCGCCGCGCCTTGTGCCCGGTCGGGATCCGTACGGTACGCCAAAATTGTAGGCGCCGGGGGATACCCAGCGCCAGATGCAATTACGAGAGTTTTTGAATCGCGCGCGCGACGCGGGCGATGGGTAGGCCCACTACGTTATAGAAGTCGCCCGAAATATCGTGCACGAGCATGCGTCCTCCTGTGCCCTGAATGCCGTAGGCGCCGGCCTTGTCCATGGGCTCACCCGAGGCGACGTAGTGCTCGATCTGCTCGTCGGTGAGCTCGTAGAACGTCACGTCGGTCACATCGACAAAGGACAGGCTTTCGGCGGCATGCGGGGCGGCCGTATCGCCTGCCTTAACGATGCAGACGCCGGTTGCGACCTGGTGCGTGCGGCCCGAAAGCTCACGGAGCATGGTGCGCGCCTCGTCCTCGGTTGCCGGCTTGCCCAGAATCTTGCCGTCAAAGGTGACGATGGTGTCGGCCGCGACCGTCAACTCATTGGGCTCGGCATGCTCGGCGGCAACGGCGGCGGCTTTTGCGCGTGCTAAGCGTTCAACGAGCGTAAGCGGGGCCTCGCCATCAAACGGCGTTTCGTCGATATCGGCAGGAATGATGCGAATGTCATAGTCCGCCTCGCGCATCAACTCGATGCGGCGCGGTGATTGCGAAGCCAGAATCATAGCTGAATGCCCTCGGCGACTTTCTCGACGGCCTTGTCGCCGGCGAGCGTGCGCAGCAGCTCAAGCGCAAAGGGGAGCGACTGGGCCATGCCGCTAGCGGTGATAATGTTGCCGTCTTGCGTAACCTTCTCGCCGGTATAGGCGCCTTCGGGGAAGCTTTTCTCAAAGCCAGGGAAGCACGTGGCGTGGCGCCCCTCGAGCAGGTCGAGCTCGCCCAGGATAAACGGGGCAGCGCAGATGGCGGCGACGTGCTTGGTCGCGGCGAACTCGCAGACCACGTCGCAGACGCGCTGATCGGCGCGCAGGTTGGTGGCACCGGGTAGGCCGCCGGGCAGCACGACGCAGTCGTACTCGTCAAAGTTGATCTCATCAAAGAGCGCATCGCAGGTCACGGGGATCTGCAGCGAGCTTACGACCTCACGCGTGGGCATAATCGAGACGAGCGTGGCACGCACGCCGCCGCGACGCATGACATCGACCATAGTCAGGCATTCAATCGTTTCAAAGCCATCGGCGGCAAGAACGGCAACGCTGGGCATGAGGGTTCCTTTCATAGGCGGCATACAATTAGCCGTCTTATACCCCGAAGACCTCCGCTTGCCACGCTCGATTTCCCAATGATTTTCTGAGCAATGATTAAGCGGCTAGTTGCGCCTAAGGTGGACGACGGTCTCGCAGTGGAAGGTTTGTGGGAACAGGTCGACTGGCGTGATCTTTACGGGGGAGAAGGTGCCTTCTTCGACAAAGCGTTTGAGATCGCGCGCCAGGGTGGCCGGGTCGCAGCTCACGTAGGCGACATCGCGGGCACTCGTGCTGGCGATAAGGTCGATCGCCTCGGGGGCGAGGCCTGCGCGCGGCGGGTCGACCACCAAGATGTAGGCATCCAGGTCGGGGCACACGCGACCCGAGACACCGCCAAAGACCACAACGATAACACGCGAGGAGGGGACAAGGG
>URTW01000253.1 GCA_900550815.1 uncultured Collinsella sp. | reverse complement strand
CGCGTCCCCTACGGCGCCGACACCACGATCCTGGGCTGCTTCGCCGGGTTCTCGGGCGAGTTCATCGTCAAGGGCGCCGAGGCCCTGGGCGTGCCCGTCAAGCCCGTGTGGACCGACGGCATTACGCGCGTCAATGTGTTCCTCAACGCCGGCCCCGACACCGAGTACAACATGGTCAACGCCGGCGCCGCAATCAACGAGGCCAACGAGCAGGAGCTGTTAGAGCTCATCGATTCGCTCGATGCCATGACCTGCCTGGTCATCAGCGGCTCGCTGCCTCCCAACACTTCCGAGGGCTTCCTGGCCGAGGTCCTGCGCCGCGTCAAGGCCAAGGGGGCCGAGTTCGTCCTCGACATCTCGAGCCATCAGCTGGCGGACCTCATTGCCATGGAGCCGTTGCTGATCTAGCCCAATGACGACGAGCTGCTCGACATCTTTGGCATTAAGGTGAGCGGTGGCGACGATGAGTCCGTCAAGGGCGCTATGGCCGAGCTGCATGCCAAGGGCGCCAAGAACGTGCTGCTGACCCTCGGTGGCGCCGGTGCGTACTTCTCCAACGGCGAGCACATCTGGTTTGCCAATCGCACCTTCGACGTCAAGCTGCTGTCGACGGTGTGCGCCGGCGATTCCTCGCTCGCTGCCTTCCTGTCCGTATGGCACGACGCTCCCGAGCGAGTCGAGGACGCCCTGCGCCTTTCGATGGCTACCGGCGCCAACGTGGTCGAGTGCCCCGGTCTGGGCGATTTTGCCAAGGTGGACGAATATAAGAAGCACATCGAGGTTCGCCAGGTCTGCTAGTTCCGGCACCTTGCCTGAATAGTTTGATTATTTCGCATCCGTCTTAGACTAGGACGGATGCGTTTTTGTTTATCGGACTTGCGTGTGCAGTGGAGGCTGTTTCTTGCTAGACTTCTTGCAGACGCAATCGATAGCCAATTTGATAGTCGCAGGAGGCCACAGGTATGTGCAATGTTTCGCTCAACGGTACGCAACCGTCCGATGCGTCCCTGCGCGTCCTGCGCGCGCTTGAGGCGGCTGGTCTTGAGGCCTGGTACGTGGGCGGTTGGGTGCGCGACGCCCTGATGGGGTGCCCCAGCCACGATGTTGATATGTGCTGTAGCGGCCTGTGGCAGGAGTCCAAAGCGGCGCTCGAGGCCGCCGGCATCGCGGTTGTGGAGTCGGGCATTAAATTTGGCGGAATCACGGCTATTTCCGATGGCGAGCGTATCGAGGTCACCACGTACCGTCTGGATGGCTTTTACACCGATGGTCGCCATCCCCAGAGTGTTGAGCGTGCCGCCTCGCTCGAGGACGATCTGGCGCGGCGCGACTTTACCGTCAACGCTATGGCCTGGCATCCCGAGCGCGGGCTTGTCGACCGCTACGACGGCCAGGGTGACTTGGAGCGCAAGCTGATTCGCGCTGTCGGCGATCCCAAGCGTCGCTTTAACGAGGACGCCCTGCGCATGTTGCGTGCGGTGCGCTTTGCCTGCCGCCTGGACTTTATGATTGAGCCCGAGACTAAGCGCGCGCTTGCCGAGTGCGCGCCGCTGCTCGACGCCGTGGCGCGCGAGCGCGTGGGTATTGAGCTCGAGGGCATTCTTTCGACCGGTCATGGGGGAGACGCGATGCTGCGCTACCCCGAGCTCATCTGCGCCGCCGTGCCCGAGTTGGCAGCGGGTCGCGGGATTGATCAGCGCAGTGTCTATCATGCGTTTAACGTCTACGAGCATATCGCCCGTGTGCTGACGGTGGCGGGGGAGCTCGCGCTGTGTGACGGCGTCGCGCCCTCGTCGAGCCTTATGTGGGCGGCGTTTTTGCACGATGTGTCCAAGCCCGAGTGCTTCACGGTCGATCACGCCGGCAGCGGACACTTCTACGGTCATCCCGAGCTCGGCGCCAAGAAAGCGCGCGTCATTATGGATCGCCTGGCGCTCTCGCACGACCTGGTGCGCGACGTGTGCCTGCTCATCAAATATCACGATAAGCCGCTGCGCCCCGAGCGCTCCTGCCTGCTCAATATGATGCGCTTGCTTTCTGGCGAGGGCGGCGACACGGCCCGCCTGATTGACGAGCTCATGGACCTCAAGCGTGCTGACACACTTGGCAAGGCCCCGTCGTGCTTCTATTACGTCGAGACGATTGAGGAGATGCGCGCGATGGCGCACGAGCTACTGGAGGCGGGGGAGCCCTATACGCTCAAGATGCTCGCCATCAACGGCGGCGACCTGCTCTGCGCCGGTGTGAAGCCGGGGCCCGAGCTAGGCCCGCTACTCAACTCCGCCCTCGC
>URTW01000252.1 GCA_900550815.1 uncultured Collinsella sp. | reverse complement strand
GCCTATGATATAGGTCAGGCCCTCGGGGCTGAGCGTCGCGATGTGCGCCGCGGGAATCTCGGAGGCCGCGTTGGTGTAGGTGACCTTACTCCCCTCCTCCACCAGCGAAAGCCCGGGGCAGCCCGCAATGGTGCGGCGCGATTCCTCGCCATGGTACTCGGCCACATCGCCCTCGAGCGCGCTCGCGATAAACGGCTCAAAGTCGATGACGAAGTCGCCGATGCGTCGATAGCCCAAGATGTCGGCAATTTCCTGGAACAACGGTGCCTGGGTCGCATCCAGATGCAGATAGCACAGGCAGATGGCTCCGCCGCAGATCATGCCGGTATCGGAGTTCTCGCCGCCCATAGTGTAGCGGACCAGACGCGATTGCCCTGCGGCTAGCAGCTCGCGCGCCTCGTTCAGCGCAAAGAGCTCGATCTTGCCGCCGCCGATGGTGCCCGCCTGGCTACCGTCGGCAAAGACGACCATCCAGGCGCCCACGCCGCGCGGCGACGACCCCGCCGTGCCGGCCACGACCACGAGCTCGCACGTCTCGCCAGCACGCAGGGCGGCAAGCGCCGCATTCACAACATCGAGCTTTTCCATTGCCGCCTTCTATCCTCTAAAGATATCGGTGAGCATAGCGAGTGCCTCGAGCACGCCGCCGCCGACCGACGTCGCCTTGTCCGAAATGTAGTTGATATAGCTGGCATCGCCGCGCGGATCGACATCGGCGCATTTAAAGCCCTCGGTGACCTGGACGCCATTCGCCAAAAGCCCGCGCAGACAGCCATCGATCTGCGTGCGCATGGGCGTATCGCCCGCGTAGCCAATCACGTCTCCGGCGCGCACGATGTCGCCGATTGCGCGGTCGGACCGAAACACGCCGGCGGCGGGGCTGTGGATAACACGCTCTTTGCCATAGCCAGCGATAATGCCCGGCACGCCCGTGTTGGGCTGGGGTGAACCTTGGGTAATGACACGGCCCAGGAAATGCCCGCGCATGGTCTCGACCACGGCGTCGCAATCAACCGGCGCGGTAAAGCCCGGCCCTACTGCAATGACGGCAGGAGCCATGTCGCGCGTGGTACCCAGATTGCGCTTGGCCAGAATCGCGTCGACCACAGCCGCGGGCTTCAGTTCGTCGAGCATCTGTACCTGGGGGTCCACCACCACGGCGACATCCCCCGCCTCGGTAATCTCAAGCGCCTCGTTCGACGTCTGCGCCAAGCGGGCGCGAATGCCCTCGACCTCGACCTCGCCCAAGCGAATGGCCTCGCAAAAACTGATTGTGCGACGGATGCACGTGGGGACCGCGATATCGGCCATGACGACCGACACGCCGGCGCGCACCAAGCGAGCGGCGACGCCCGTGGCGATATCGCCGGCGCCGCGAACATAAACGAGCATTCCCGAGGCACCTCCCTGTGCTACGGTTTGAGCAGAGCAAAAGCGGTTCGACCGCTACTCTGATGATTATTTATTATCACAGTATTATACGGCGGTGAACAGATGGAAACGGTTAGCGGCAATCTTGCCTCGGCGCTCAGGATCGAGCCGGGCATTACCGCGATTATCGGCAGCGGCGGCAAGTCGACCTTGCTAAAGACGCTCGGCCTTGAGCTTATGCGCGCTGGCGACCGCGTGCGCCTCTGCACCACCACGCATATGGTCCCCGTCGCCGGCGGGCCATGGGACGGGTCGGGCCGTCGTCTGGACGCCGCGCCTTGGAAGCCGGGGGCCCTGCATGTTCCCGGCTGCACCTGCGAGGCATGCGCTGGCATGAGCCGCGGAAGTATCTGCCAGGCGGGTGATTTGGACCCGGAGACAGGCAAGCTCTCCGCCCCCGCCGAGCCACTCGGCGGGCTGGCACAGCGCTTTGACTATGTGTTGGCCGAGGCGGACGGCAGCAAGCGACTCCCGCTCAAGGCGCATGCCGCCTGGGAGCCGGTAATTCCCGCCGGCACGGCAAACGTTGTCTGGGTCGTCGGCGCCTCGGGACTCAGCAAGCCCATCAACGAAGCCGTCCACCGCCCCGAGCTCTTTTGCGAGCGTTGCGGCTGCGAGCTCACCGACATCGCCACGCCCGAGCGCGTCGCCCAGGTGCTCAATGCCGAGATGCAGGCGCTGAAACTCAGCACCGCACGCGTCATGCTCAACCAAGTCGACACGCTCAGCGACCCCACGATGGCCGACCACTTCGAGGCAGCTCTCGACCGCCCCGTCGTCGCCAGCAGCCTCAAGTAGCCGGCCCCATCTCCTCAGTTGCGGTGCAATACGGGCAGTTTGGGCGGATGACGGGCGCCAACACGGCGTGATTCACCGCCACAGAGGAGGGGCACCCGGCTCAGTGCAGGAAGC
>URTW01000251.1 GCA_900550815.1 uncultured Collinsella sp. | reverse complement strand
CCCCGATCATTAGCTTTTCATTGAGTATTTCTCTTTTGGCGGTGCTTTGATCTTTACCTTTGAGATCAAGGGTGGCCAGGAGGCAGCTTGGAAGTTCATCGATCATCTGCAGGTGTTCTCGCTGCTCGCCAACGTGGCCGACGTCAAGTCGCTCGTCGTGCACCCGGCTACCACCACGCACTCCCAGCTCTCTGCCGAGGAGCTCGCCGAGCAGAACATTACGCCCTCCACGATCCGTCTTTCCATCGGTACCGAGAACGCCGAGGACATCATTTGGGATCTGAAGCAGGCCTTCGCCGCGCTGGACGAGTAAGGCGACTTGTGCAAGGACCCCTTGCGACTCGATAGGTATAACTGCATAAAATGCCTGTTCAAGGCGCCTGCGCGAACAATGGTTGCGCAGGCGCCTTTTTGCATAGGCAGGGCGCTATTACAGGGTTTTTGGCATGCTTTATGCAATCGAGATGTGGAAAACTCTTGTTAAGAGGATGTGAGTTTTACGCAATTGACGTGCGCCTTTTGAGTAAAACCTCAGGTCGCGATTTGCTCGGGGTACTATGCAGCGCGATCGAATCACACGCAGCTCAAACGCAGCAAAAACGCACTACGGAGGTTTCCAGCTACATGAGGATCGATTCACGAAAACCGAAAGCCGCCGCCCTTTCCGCCGCTCTGACCGTGGCACTTTTGGCGGGCGCCGGTGCAACCGATGCCCACGCGGCAACACTATCCGATACGGTTGGATCCACGCCGTCCGAGGCGACGCTGGTGCAGCCCGTCGACTATCGCAGCGACGGCTTTGGCTCCATGCAGGAGTGGAACGCCTCGATGGAGGCCAAGCGCGATTCCCTTGAGATGCGTGCTCAGATCATCATGAACATGTACGGTGACTATGCCACCGATGACGAGCGCGCTGTACTGCAGGGTTGTATCGACGGTGCGGGCAGGCTTTTGTCGATGGCGGTGGTCGACGCGTAGTCGACGGAGCGCGATGAGCTGCGCACTGCACTTGAGGATGCCAAGCGCGAAGCGCTCGAGGTTGCTGCCGCCGAGGCGGAGGCTGCCGAGGCCGCCCAGGCTTCGTACTACAACGCCGGTTACACTCCGTCCTACGCGTCTGCCGCGTCCTACGCGAACGGATCGGGCCTGACGCGCTCTGCGGGTGTCAATAACTACAACGGTCGCCGCGAGACCTATTACAGCAGCAATGTGCTTTATCACTATCGCACGGGCGAATGGACTCAGGATTCCGAGGGCTTCTGGCGCGATTCCGACGGCTATTACGTTGTTGCCGCGGGCGATATGGCCCAGGGCTCGACCTTTACGGGCTCCAAGGGTGATTGCTAGGTCTATGTTTTTGTTTTTGATTCGGGTACCACCGAGATCTACACCGGTTGGTAATTTTTCTGCATCACGGATATTTGGCGGACGGGCGTCTTTACCGAGCTTTAGGGCAACGTAAGGACGTCCGTTCTATGTATGCGTTTGAGCTAACAGCGCCCTTACCGTGACGGTACGTCGCGCATATGGGCGCGGGGCACACTAGTTCATGAGAAATAAGGTCTTTCTCGTGGAGGAAGTGGTCTTGTGAACGCTCGAGATATTGCCATTGCCGCCGTCGCATTGGTGCTTGGCTGCCTTGGTCCTACGGCCGCGCTCGTTGCGGGCGTGCAGGGGTCATGCGGGGCTGCTCCAATCGTGGTTGGCTCCCTGATCGCGGCGGCGCTGCTGGGAAGCGCGGGCGCGGTTCTTTGCCGCGATGACGAGGACGAGGTGCCGGAGTCGCAACGCTAACTGTTGCAAGATTGGCCACCGGTCATAGACGAAGATGAAAGCCGCCGCAGGGGGAACGGGTTCCTTGCGGCGGCTTTGCTGTTAAGGCTGTTGAATGCGTTGCGTTGGCGCTACCAGCTTTTCTCGATATCGCGGATGCGCCGATAGAGCCACTCGTTTTGCGGTGCCTGGATATCGTGTTTGGCTGCGAGGCGGCTGATGGTGCCCGCGAACTCCTCGACTTCGGTTTTGCGCCTTGCGATGCGGTCTTGAGCCATCGAGGGCATACCGGCGGGGTCGATTCCCTCGATGAGGTGCACCATTTGCGTCAGGTCTGCCTCGGTCAGCTCAATGCCCTCGGCGTTAGCGACCGCAAGCGTTTCGCGCATGGCGGAAACAAAGCAGCGACGCTGCTCGGAGCCCGGCTCCGTGGCGCTTCCGTAGGTCCCGCCGTAGGCCATGCAGGTCTGGTTGATGCCGTCGTTGAGCATGAGTTTGGCCCACATGCGGTGCGCAATGTCGCTCTCGACGGTATGGGCGACGCCGCAGCGCGTATAGAGCTCGTCGATGGTGGTATCGGTTGCGGGTTC
>URTW01000250.1 GCA_900550815.1 uncultured Collinsella sp. | reverse complement strand
GCACGAAATATTAATACAACAATCAATGAAGCATTAAAGGGGACTGATGCATCCGATATTTATGCAGCAGACGGTGCAATGCTTGCGGCAGATGGCACAAAAGATAAATCTAATCTTGGAGCAAATGCTATTTTAGCGGTTTCTATTGCAGCAGTTCGTGCAGGTGCCACTGCATTACAGATTCCATTATATCGTTTACTCGGCGGAGTGAATGGAAACAGGCGACCTGTACCTATGATGAATATTTTAAATGGTGGTGCTCATGCAGATTCAGCTGTTGATACGCAGGAATTTATGATTATGCCGGTTGGCGCACCATCGTTTAAAGAAGCGCTTCGCTGGTGTGCTGAGGTTTTCCACGCTCTGGCTGCCCTGCTTAAATCAAAGGGACTTGCTACTTCTGTAGGCGACGAGGGTGGCTTCGCTCCTGACCTTGCAAGCGACGAGGAAGCTATCCAGTATATACTCGAAGCTGTTAAGAATGCAGGTTATGAGCCGGGTAAGGACTTCATGATAGCAATGGACGCCGCATCAAGCGAGTGGAAAGGCTCAAAGAAGGGCGAGTACGTTCTTCCAAAGGCTGGCACAAAGTTTACTTCTTCTGAGCTTATCGAACACTGGAAGAAACTCGTTGAAATGTACCCTATCATCTCTATCGAGGACGCTCTCGACGAAGAGGACTGGGAGGGCTGGCAGGAGATGACCCGCGAACTGGGCGATAAGGTCCAGCTGGTGGGCGACGACCTGTTCGTCACCAACACCGAGCGCCTCAAGAAGGGCATCGAGCTGGGCGCCGCCAACGCGATTCTGGTCAAGGTCAACCAGATCGGCACGCTCACTGAGTCGCTCGAGGCTATCGAGACTGCCAAGGAGGCCGGCTACGCTTGCATCGTGAGTCACCGTTCCGGCGAGACCGAGGACTCCACGATCGCCGACCTGGTCGTGGGTGTTAACGCCGGTCAGATCAAGTCGGGCGCCCCGTGCCGCAGCGACCGCATTGCCAAGTACAACCAGCTCATCCGCATCGAGGACGAGCTCGAGGGCAGCGCGCGCTACGCCGGCAAGTCGGCGTTCTACAACATTCGCTAGGCAGCGGCGTGTGCGGGGGCGGGGCTGACTCGGATTCGCCCAGCCTTGGCTGGATGCCGCAAAGCGCTAAGGGCGCTGAGCCATATGGCTCAGCGCCTTTTTTATGTCGAGCAAAGGCTGGCGAAGGCGGTGCGGGCGCTCGTGCTATAACTAAAAGACTTAGCGCAAACAAACCTCAACCGCACAAGGCGCACATGGATCAGATTTACGACAACAGGTATTATTCCGCCGGTTCGCGCGAGCCGTCGCCTCGCCTCGCACCTACCGTGCAGCTCGGTGGGTCCGACTACGCCGGCGCCGATCGACGCGCACAGCGTCCGACAAGTGCCTCACACCCCCGTGCTCAAATGAATATGCCGACGGACTGCCCGTCACGTTCGGCGCGCCCGACGCATGCTTCGCGTACGCAGCGCCCCTCGGCTCAAACACACGAAAAGTCGACCAGGCCCTCGAACCGTCTTTCGGGCTCGGACTTCATGCACTACGCCAACGACAACGCGGTGGTCAAGGCGATCTACGACTTTACCCATGGACCCCAACGCGGGCTGTTTATTGGCATTGTCGTCGTTCTGGTACTCGTGAGCCTGTACTTTCCCGTGCGCGACCTCTACGTCGCCAAACGCTCGAACGATATTTTGGCCAAGCAAGTAGAGATCCGCCAGCAGTACAACGACGAGCTGCAGAAAAGCGTCGACAAACTGCTCTCGGAGGAGGGCATTAAAGACGCGGCGACCGAGGACCTGGGCCTGGTGATGCCCGGCGAGACCAAGATTGACGTGCTAGGCCTGGACGACGATTCGGACGCGTCGTCGAACAAAAAGTCCTCGAACGCCAAGAAGGCCAGCGAAGTCGCCAAAGAGATCGAAGAGGTCGGCAAGGACGCGCCGTGGTACATCCAGGCGCTCGACATACTGTTTGGGTTTAACGGTGTCGAGGGCCAGACGGTCGTGTCCAACGGCAAATAGCGCCCGGAGGGGAGCCCGCAATGGCAGATTGCAAACGATATAAGGTGGCGGCGATCGACCTGGGAACGGTGTCGTCGCGCCTAGTGTTGGCCCAGGTCGAGGGCGGGGCGATCGTGGAATCGTCCAAGCATACCGAGATTACCGACTTGGGCGAGGGCGTGGATGCGACGGGGCGCTTTTGCGAGGCGGCCGTTGAGCGCGTGCTCGCTGCGTGCCGAATGTTTGTGGACGAGGCCCGTGCCTTTGGGGCCGCGTGCATCTGCACCACGTGCACGAGTGCCGCGCGCGCTGCGTCCAATGCCGCGCTGCTGCTGGCCGGCCTGCGCGGTCTGGGGCTTGCGC
>URTW01000249.1 GCA_900550815.1 uncultured Collinsella sp. | reverse complement strand
GTTTGCGACCGTCTGAGCCTCCTTGCCAGCCATGCCGGCAGCGGCGGCCTCAAAGAACTCGGCAAACTCCGGGTCGCCGGCGATCTGCTCGGCATCGGCCGCCTTACTGCCAAAATCGGCCTCAAAACGGGCGCGCTTGGCATCGGGCAGCTCGGGGATCTCACCTCGGCAGCGGTCGATGAACTCGTCATCCAGATCGAACGGCGCCAGATCGGGGTCGGGGAACAGACGATAGTCGTCGGCCGTCTCCTTCACACGCATGACCACGGTGCGCTTGCGGCTGGGCTCCCAGTGGCGGGTCTCCTGATAGATGATGCCGCCCTCCTCGAGCACCTCGGCCTGACGGCAGATCTCGTAGGCAAGGCCGTCATGCAGGCTCTTAAACGAGTTGAGGTTCTTGAGCTCGGTCTTGGTACCCAGCTTGGTCTCGCCGCGGCGGCGCAGCGACACGTTGCCGTCGCAGCGCATGGAACCCTTCTCCATGGAGCAGTCCGAAATGCCCAGCGTCACAAAAATGCGACGGAGCTTTTCCATAAACAGGCGCGCCTCCTCAGGCGTGCGCAGATCGGGCTCAGTCACGAGCTCAATCAAAGGCGTGCCGCAGCGGTTGTAGTCGACGAGCGACTCAGCCGCGGCGGTAATGCGGCCCTCGGCGCCGCCCACGTGGACCATCTTGGCGGCGTCCTCCTCCATGTGGATGCGCAGAATGCGAATGGGCACCGTGTAGGAACCATCCTCGCGACGCTCGGGCATCTGCAGGTTGGACGCGTCATAGCTGGCCAGATGGCCGGCGCGCTGGTTACCCTCGCGCATGGTCGACGTCATGGACGTGGACAGGCCCTCGGCGTTGGCCGAGGCGCTCGCCAGGCTCTGGGCCTCGGCCTCGCCAAATGCGCAGTCGGGGCGCTCGGCGGCACCGCGACCGGTCACATCCAGGTCCAGGTGACCGTACATGGCAAAGGCGACCGGACCCTGCGTGGTCTGGAAGTTCTTGGCCATATCGGGATAGAAGTAGTGCTTGCGGTAGAACATCGAGTGGCGCTGAATCTCGCAGTTGGTGGCGAGACCGGCCTTGACGATGCTCTCGATTGCCTTCTTGTTGGGCACCGGCAGCGCACCGGGTAGACCCAGGCACACCGGGCACACGTTGGCGTTGGGCTCGTCATCGTGGCTGAGCTTGCAGTTGCAGAACATCTTGGTATCGAGTGCGGTGAGCTCGGTATGGATCTCCAGGCCGATCACGGCCTCCCAATCCTGCAGGACCTCGGAAAGCTCCTTCATTACAGCTCGCCTCCCTTCCCGGCAAAATCGGGCGCGACGGAAAGCGCGGGCGCACCCGTGGCGGCATCGGCAAAGCCGCGCTCCAGGGCGCGGGCAAACGTGAGCAGCTGACGGTCCTTAAAGGCCGGACCCACCAGCTGGGCAGATACGGGCAGCTGAGTATCCTCGCCCAAGCCCAGCGGCACCGAGATGCCACCGTTGCCGCAAATGTTGAGCGAGATGGTGTACAGGTCGGAGAGATACATCTGCGTGGGGTCGCTGATCTCGCCAAACTTAAAGGCCGTGCGCGGCGAGGCGGGCATGAGAATGGTGTCCACCTTGGCATACGCGGCATCGTAGTCCTGCGTGATGAGCGTGCGGGCCTTTTGCGCGGCGTAGTAGTACTTGTCGTACACGCCCGAGCTTAGCAGGTAGGCGCCAAGCATCTGACGGCGCTTGGCCTCGGCGCCAAAGCCGTGGGCGCGCGACAGCGAGCTCTGGTCGGACAGGTTGGCGCAGCCCTCCTCCTGGTAGCCATAGCGAATGCCGTCGAAGCGGGCCTGGTTGGAGAACGCCTCGGCCGGGCCGATGACGTAGTAGGCGGCGATGGCGGCGTCCAGGTGCGGCAGGTCGACCTCTTCCATCTCGGCGCCCTGGTTCTGCAGCTCCTGGGCGGCGCGCTGAACAGCGGCCTTGACCTCGGGCGTCAGGCCCTCGGCCTCCATAAACGCAGGGATGATGCCCACGCGCTTGCCCTCGATGCTGTCGTTGAGATGCTCGGTAAAGTCGACGGCGCAATCCTGGCTGGTGCAGTCGTACGGATCGTGGCCCGCGCCGGTAAGCGCGTTCATGGCCAGCGCGACATCCTCGCCCGTGCGGCCAAAGGGTCCCACCTGGTCGAGCGACGAGCCAAAGGCAACCACGCCGTAACGGCTCACGGCGCCATACGTGGGCTTAAAGCCCACCACGCCGCACAGCGACGCCGGCTGGCGAATGGAGCCACCGGTGTCCGAGCCCAGCGAGAGCGCGACCTCGCCCGCGGCGACGGCGGCAGCGGAGCCGCCCGAGGAGCCACCGGGCCCGCGCTCAGTATCCCAGCGCTTGTTGGTGCGGTGGAACGCCGAGCTCTCGGTGGACCACCAAACATAAAACACAA
>URTW01000248.1 GCA_900550815.1 uncultured Collinsella sp. | reverse complement strand
TCGAGGCCGGCACGCTCGTGGAAAAGATCGAGTCGTCCTCGCAGACGCTCAAGCAGGAATACCTCGATACATACGAGAGATGAATGTGGGGGAGTGTTCGGATGAAGTTGATATTTAAGGTCCAGCTCGTGTTGTGCCGAAAAGACCGTGAACCTTTTGTGGGACACGCGGCGCCGTGGTACCATAGCCGAGTTTGTTGTCTTGGTCGGAAACCAAGACGCCTTATGCGCTGATCGGTAACCAGCGCCTGACCAATAAGGAGTCCTACCATGAAGCAGGGTATCCATCCCCAGTATGTCGAGTGCACGGTGACGTGCTCCTGCGGCAACACCTTCAAGACGCACGCTACCGTGTCCGAGATGAAGGTCGAGCTTTGCAACGAGTGCCACCCGTTCTACACCGGCCAGCAGAAGTTCGTCGACACCGGTGGACGCGTCCAGCGCTTCGCCGACAAGTTCGGTGGCGCCGCTGCCGCCCAGCTCAAGACGGCTGAGGAGGCCAAGGCTGCCAAGGCCGCCAAGGCTGCTGAGGCCGAGGCTGCTCGCAAGGCCGCCGCTGAGGCTAAGGCTGCCGAGAAGGCTAAGCGTGCCGCTAAGTTCGCCGAGGAGGCTGCCAAGCAGGCCGCCGAGGCTCCCGCAGAGGCTCCCGTCGAGGAGGCCGCTGCCGAGGCCGAGACCACCGAGGCTGCTGAGTAAATAGCTCGCCGCGGAATCACTCGCATTCATGGCATAAGGGCCGTGCATCCATTTGGGTGCGCGGCCCTTTTCTTTTTGATTGGTGCAAACTAACCTGTCCCCATTGCGCCAAATGGCAGAGAGGCGGCGTTTGCCCAGATAGACCTGCCAAAATTAACCTGTTCCATTGTGGCAGGTTGGTCGTAGTTATTACGTGGCGGTCGAGGTCGACCGTATAGGCTGCGCCTTGTTTGGCTAAAGTACAATCATCTGTGTTTAACTCGCCCGCAGCTGCACGGCGTGGGCGATGGCCAAAAAGGAAAACCACATGGGATTCATGTCAAAGCTGCTGTCCTTTGGATCCGATAAGGACCTTAAGCGCTACTACAAGATCGTCGACCAGATCAACGGTCTTGAGCCCCAGTTTGAGAAGATGACCGAGGAGGAACTCCGCGCCCAGACCGATAAGTTCCGCGAGCGTTACGCCAACGGCGAGTCGCTCGACGACATGCTTCCCGAGGCCTTTGCCACCGTGCGTGAGGCTTCCAAGCGCACCATGGGTATGCGCCACTTTGACGTGCAGCTCATTGGCGCCATGGCACTGCACGAGGGCCACATCGCCGAGATGAAGACCGGCGAGGGCAAGACGCTCGTCTCCACCTTGGCCGGCTACCTCAACGCTATCGCCGGCAAGGGCGTGCATGTCGTTACCGTCAACGATTACCTGGCAAAGCGCGACTCCGAGTGGATGGGCCGCATCTATAAGTACCTGGGCATGACCGTCGGTCTGCTCCAGAACAACATGCCGCTCGAGCTCAAGCGCCCGGCCTACCAGGCCGACGTCACCTACGGCACCAACTCCGAGTTCGGCTTTGATTACCTGCGCGACAACATGGTCACCCGTCCCGAGCAGCGCGTGCAGCGCGGTCACAACTACGCCATCGTCGACGAGGTTGACTCCATCCTGATCGATGAGGCCAGGACGCCGCTCATTATCTCGGGCGCTGGCACCAAGTCCGCCAGTACCTACAAGGACTTCGCGCGTGCCGTGCGTGGCCTTGAGCGCGGCGAGGACGTGTCGCACGACATGCTCACCGCCACCGAGGACGTGGAGCCCACGGGCGACTTCGTCATGGACGAGGCCAAGCACACCATTGCCGCCACCGAGCGCGGCCTTAAGAAAATTGAGCGCCGCCTGGGTATCGATGACATCTATGCCGATCTCTCCGGCCAGCTGGTCAACCACCTGCAGCAAGCGCTGAAGGCCCAGTACATGTTCCACCGCGATAAGCAGTACGTGGTCACCAACGGCGAGGTCAAGATCGTCGACGAGTTCACCGGCCGCATCATGGAGGGCCGCCGCTATTCCGAGGGCCTGCACCAGGCCATCGAGGCCAAAGAGGGCGTGCTCGTACGCGAGGAGAACCAGACCCTGGCCACCATCACCTTCCAGAACTACTTCCGCCTGTATGACAAGCTCTCTGGCATGACAGGCACCGCCATGACCGAGGAGGAGGAGTTCGGCACCATCTATGAGCTGGACATTGTGGAGATCCCCACCAACCGCCCCGTCCAGCGCATCGACCACCACGATGTGGTGGATAAGAATGAGACAGGCAAGCTCCGTGCCATCGTCCGGCAGATCGAGGAGTGCCACGAGAAGGGACAGCCCGTTCTGGTGGGTACCGTCTCCATCGAAAAGTCGGAGCAGCTGTCTGATATGCTCCAGCGCACGGGCATCAAGCACAA
>URTW01000247.1 GCA_900550815.1 uncultured Collinsella sp. | reverse complement strand
ACCGACTCGCACTATTTGACCGCTCGTGCCTTCCACAATTACCTTCGCGAGCACAATGTTCCTTGGCAGGTCGAGGATCTGACCGGTGCTCATGCCCAGGTCAAGCAGCTCGAGCACGAGCTCAACCAGCGTCTAAGGTCATCGGAAGCCCCCGAGTTGATCTGCAGCGTGTTCGCCGTGGGCTCTGAGCTGATTGCCGATGCGCTTGTCTCGGCTAACAAGGCCGGCGAAGTAATGGTGATTGGCAACGACCTGTTCCCAGAAAGTGCGCTGGCTTTGCGTCGGGGCATCTTTACCAACATCGTCTACAAGGACCCGGTGAGTTTGGCATATCGTGGCGCCAAGACCTTAGGCGATTACCTGCTGTGGGGAAAGACACCGGCGGAGCCTGTGCAAAAGGGGGCTGTTGAGATGGTGTTTGCCAGCAACGTCGATCGTTACTGCGAGCTCGCCGGAATCTAATGCGTTTAGGGAGTTCCCTACTTGCCGCGTATTTTTTGGCAGGGGATCGAAAAATTGTTTCGAAGGCCGCTGATGGCGAATCTGCCGTCAGCGGCCTTTCTTTGTGACGCTTCAACGCAGGATCCATGGCTCGGCAACCGTTAATCGGTCAAAACCTACCGTTTACCCCATGGTAGTTAGGTGAACGTTCACCTTTTGAGTCGTAATGGATTAGTATGGTGAACGTTCACCTAGAGGATGACGAGCGTATTGTGCGCCCGCTCCGCAAACAAAGGGGTTGTTTGATGAAAAACTTCATGGACGATCAGGATTTCCTGCTGAGCACCAAGACCGGCGAGGAACTGTTCCACAGCTTTGCCGAGGGCATGCCCATCGTCGACTACCATTGCCACATTTCTCCCAAGGAGATCTGGGAGGACAAGCGTTTCGAGAACATCACCGAGGTTTGGCTGGGCGGCGACCACTACAAGTGGCGCCTGATGCGCGCCAACGGCGTCGACGAGCGTTTTATCACTGGCGACGCCCCTGCTCGAGAGAAGTTCCAAAAGTGGGCCGAGCCCCTGGGTCGCTGCGTCGGCAATCCCGTCTTTGAGTGGAGCCACCTGGAGCTAAAGCGCTACATAGCCTACGAGGGCGTCCTCAATGGCAAGACCGCCCAGGAGGTCTGGGACCTTGCCAACGCCAAGCTCGCCGAGGCCAGCTTTACCTGCCGCAACCTGATCAAGCAGTCCAACGTCCGCATGATCTGCACTACCGACGACCCCGCCGACAGCTTTGAGTGGCACAAGAAGATTGCCGCCGATGACAGTTTTGACGTTCAGGTCGTTCCCGCCATGCGCCCCGACGCCGCTCTGCGCATCGAGCGCGGCCAGGAGTTCGCCGACTACTGCAAGCATCTTTCCGAGGTTGCCGGCGTTGAGGTCGGCGACTTTGAGGGCATGAAGTCTGCCATCTCCAAGCGCTACGACGTTGCTCACGAGCTGGGCTGCCGCGCCTCCGACCACGCACTCGACTACGTTATGTACGTCCCGGCTACCGCCGACGAGATCGAGGCTATCTTTGCCAAGGGTCTGGCTGCCGAGCCGCTTACCGAGGAAGAGGTCCTCAAGTACAAGACCGCCTTTATGCAGTTTGTTGCCGGTGAGTATGTCCGCCTGGGCTGGGCCATGCAGCTGCACTTTGGCTGCAAGCGCGACAACAACCGCGCCATGTTTGCCAAGCTCGGCCCCGATACCGGTTATGACTGCATCTCCAACTACACGCCGTCCGACCAGCTCGCCGATTTCCTCAACTCCATCCAGGAGACCTGCGGCTTGCCCAAGACCATCCTGTACAGCTTGAATCCCATCGACAACACCATGATCGATACCGTCATGGGCTGCTTCCAGGAGGCTCCGACCGCCGGTAAGATCCAGAACGGCTCCGCCTGGTGGTTCAACGACAACGAGGTCGGCATGCGCGAGCAACTCACGGCTCTGGCTAACGAGGGCGTCCTGGGCAACTTTGTGGGCATGCTTACCGACTCCCGCTCTTTCCTGTCCTATCCGCGCCACGAGTACTTCCGTCGCGTGCTGTGCAGCGTGATCGGCGAGTGGGTCGAGCAGGGCAAGTACCCGGCCGACATGGAGCTGCTGGGCAGTATCGTGCGCGACAGCTGCTACAACTATGCGGGCCGCGACTTCGGCTTTGACCTGGACACCGACGAGGCCTAAGCCCGCATCGAATCACATCGATCCCTGGGCGCCGTTGCCACACGCGGAGCCCCGTTTTGCTTGCACGCTAACAAACATCTAAGGAGACACATAGATGGAGAACATCAGCTACGATGCGCTCGAGAAGATCGGCTACAAGGGCTATTTGCTGCCCAAGGACGCCCCCGAGAAGGTCCTGCAGTTTGGCGAGGGCAATTTCCTGCGCGCATTCGTCGACCGTTTCTTTGACATGGGCAACGAGGCCACCGGCTGGAACGGCAAGGTCGTCATG
>URTW01000246.1 GCA_900550815.1 uncultured Collinsella sp. | reverse complement strand
GCCACGCGCGCAGCTCGGCACGAACCGACGACTTGCGCCAGCGATCCAGGGCGGCATCGAAGCGTTCGCGCTGCTCCGGCGTCAGGCGCCACAGGCGCGCCAGCGCATCGGCGCGCGCAGCGGGCAACGCGTCGGCACCCAACTCGATGAGCCACTGGCAGGCGGCGTGGAAGGCCGAGCCCAGCGCCATGGGATTGCCGGCGGGCTCGACAGCGGCCACGTCTGCATCGGTTATTTCCGAGCCATCCGACTCTGCATCATCGCCGGACTCGTCCATGGGAACACGAGCCTCGGCGGCACGGTCTTCCGTCTCGGCATGGAGCGCCGCGGCGATTGACGAGTAGCTATACGAGTCACGCGCCGGGAACGGACAGGTGCCCATGCGCACGCCCACTGCCTGGGGATACACAAGCTCAAACGAATCGGGCTTGGGGTCGGCAGGACCGGGGACGATTGTGCTGGCCGAATCGTCGGCAGCATCTGCATCGGCATCGCCACGAACAAGCCTGCCCTCGGCATCCAGCGAAGCGTTGGCCTCAAACGCCTGCTCGCCAAAGGTAAAGTCCGAAAGCGAAATGAGCTCGTAGTCGCCCGGCTGGGAGTTGTCGAACACCAGGCGGTCGGCATCGAGCTGCGGCATGTCCAGAGCGTCGGTCGGCAAAATACGGCGCAGCACGTCGTAGGTCAGATCGGTCTCGACATCGAAGGTCGGCGCCGTCACCTTGCCACGGCTCACGCCAGCATCCATCGCCAAGATCACCAGCTCGCGCGCACGCGTCATGGCAACGTAGAGCAAGCGGGCCCGCTCCTCGAGCGAAAGCTGCAGGTCGTCGTTGCGCAGGCGAGCAAATGCCTCGGCGGGAGAACCCGTCGCACAGACGTCCTCCATGAGCTCCGGCGGCAGCCACAGCGACGTGCCCTTGCCCTTAAACGCATGCTCAAACTGCTTTTTGACGTCATCGCCCTTCACAAAGGTCCCATCGGCAAGCTTAACGCCATCAAAACGAGCTGGCAGTGCCACGACCTGCGCTCCGCCCTCGACACGCCCCATCTGAGCCGCACCGGACGGCTTGCGCACGCCAAAACACTCGGCAACCGCTACGACCGGATACTCCAGACCCTTGGACGCATGCACGGTCATGATGCGCACCGCGCCGTCGCCCTCCTCGTTGAGGGCACCCGGGGCCTCCTTGCCCGCCAAGAAGCGGTCGAAGGCCAGCGCGATGGAACGCGGCGAGTTGCCGAACTCGGCCTCCGCCTCGGCCACGGCGTCGAGCGCCTTGAGCACGTTGGCGGCAATGGCCTTGCCCTCGGGACCACGCTGTGCCAGACGCACAAACCAGCCGGAGGCGTTGACCACGTCGCGCGCAATGGCGGCGAACGAATCACGGCCCACGCGACGAAGCGCATACCGCAGCACCTCGCGGGCGCGCGTCACGAGCGGCAAGTCTTGCAAACCCGGCACGTCGAAATCACTCATGATGCCCGCGTCGATATTCCGGCGCGAGGTCTCCCCCGTCTCGCTATCGAGCTTGGTCGCCAGCGCCAGGAACTCCTGGGCGCCGAGCGCAAACATCGGCGAGGCGAGCAGCGGCATAAGGCCCTGCGCCGTATCGGCCGGATTGGCGAGCGCACAATCCAGGGCGCGCACCGTCTGCACCTCGGCTGCTTGGGCAAAGACCGAGCCGCCCGCGATGACGCAGTCGAGCCCCTGATCGCGGAAGGCCTGGGCGTAGACATCGGCGTTGGTCATGCGGCCCAGCAGCAGTACCATGCCGCCCTGGGGCTGGCCGGCATCGGCAAGCGCGCGGAAGCGCTCGGCGCTCGCGCGGGCCTTGGCCTGTGTGCGCTCCTGCATACTGCCGCCGGCAACAAAGAGGGCCTGGCGGCGCGAGGCGTCCGCCACCAGCGTGTCCTTGCGGCCGTCGCTCGCCTCAAGATCCAAAAAGCCCTGCATCAGGCCGCCGTCATCGCCGTCGAAGACGCGTGCCACGTAACGCAGCACCTCGTCATGGCTGCGGAAGTTGCGCACGAGTTTGACGAGTTCGCCGGCAGGGGCATCGGCCACGGCAGTCGCCTCGGGCGCGGCAGACGAACCCACCTTGCGCTCCTGACGACGGAACACCTCGACCTCGGCGCCACGGAAGCGATAGATGGACTGCTGCGCATCGCCCACGGTGCACAGCGCGCGCTCCCCCGCACACGTCAGGTAGCGTATCAGATCGACCTGCATCTGGTCGGTATCCTGGAACTCATCGATCACGCCCATCTTAACGCGGCCCTCGTAGGCGGCTCGGATGGCGGGGTAATCGCGCAGCGCCTCGTATGCCATGCGCAACAGATCGATATTGTCGAGCGCGGACTGGTCGGACTTGAGCGCACGGTACTCCGCCTCTACGGCACGGGCACGCCACATCAGCGCATCGCGCGCCGGGCCGCCGCCGGCAAGCACG
>URTW01000245.1 GCA_900550815.1 uncultured Collinsella sp. | reverse complement strand
CGACAAAGGACCGGCCACCGATCCGCGCCCAACCTCGTCGACACCACCGACCACTCCAACGACGCCAAGCGCAAGCATAAGCTCGTACATGTCATTGACGCGCTCGCGCTCGGCAAGCTCTTTGGCATGGCGTTTGAGGGCGCGTTCGCAAGCCTTGATCACCTGCTGGCGCGGGTCCTCGCGATAATGCTCCACGAGGGCGGGAATCTCCTCAAACGTGGCGCTCGCCAACTCACCGGCAACCTGCGATGCCGAAACCGAGCTCGTCATGTTGGCCATACCAGGCCCTCCTTGCATGCAAATCAGATAAAAAGAAGGGCCACCCGAAGGTGACCCTTGTGTCCAAACGAGTGGACAGACGCTGCGATCTTCTTAGCGCTTCTCGGGGATGCGAGCAGCCTTGCCCACCTTGTCGCGGAGGTAGTACAGCTTGGCGCGACGGACGCGACCATGACGAACGACCTCGAGCTTGGCGATCTTGGGGCTGTGAAGCGGGAAGGTACGCTCAACACCGACACCGAAGGACATCTTGCGGACGGTGAAGGTCTCGCGGGCACCGGCGCCGGCCATGCGGATGACGTCGCCCTGGAAGACCTGGATGCGCTCGCGGTCGCCTTCCTTAATGCGGTAGTGAACCTTGACGTTGTCGGCGACGCGAACCTGAGGAATGTCCTCGCGGATCTGCTGACGCTCGATTGCGCGGATGTAATCCATGTGCAATTCCTTACTCTTCTAGAGGTGCCGTACCACCTTGGCCGGCACGTAGTTGAACAAACGTATTTGAGTATACACGCGCGGGTTTCTGCTGCAAGAACAATTTTTTACGCAGACAAAAAGACAAAACCCGCACATGATAACCGCCCGCCTCACGAATGAGACGGGCGGCATGAAGGGGGCTACGCTAGGCGTCTAAACCCAATACGTTAGGCGGAACGCTTGGCCTCGAGCTTGGCCTGAGCGGCAGCCAGGCGTGCGAGTGGCACGCGGTAGGGCGAGCAGGACACGTAGTCCACGTCGGCCACGTTAAACAGGCCTTTGATGGACTTGGGGTCGCCGCCGTGCTCGCCGCACACGCCAAAGTGCATGTCGGGGTTGGTGGCGCGACCCTTCTCGACGGCCATACGCACCAGCTCGAGCACCGCTGTGTCGATGGTCTCGAAGGGATTGTCCTTCAAGATCTTCTTATGCATGTACAGCGGGATGAACTTAGCCTCGGCGTCATCACGCGAGAAACCGAAGGTCGTCTGGGTGAGGTCGTTGGTGCCAAAGCAGAAGAAGTCTGCGTGATGGGCGATCTCATCAGCGACCATGCAGGCGCGCGGCAGCTCGAGCATCGTGCCCACGGGAATATTGAGCTCGACGCCTTCTTCGACGGAAACCTCGGCGATCACGCGCTCGATGACCTCGCGGGTCTGGACATGCTCGGCCGTGATGGAAACGAGCGGAACCATGATCTCGGGGCGCGGATCGACGCCCTCCATGAATAGGCGGGCAGCGGCCGTGGCGACGGCGCGAACCTGCATGAGCGGCAGATCGCAAAAGACGACAGACAGGCGCACGCCGCGCAGGCCGAGCATGGGGTTCGACTCGATCATGCCGTCGATACAACGCAGGCGGCCGCGCAGGACGGCAAGCTCTTCCTCGCTGGCGCCAGCGGCTTCCTTCTTGGTGATGGCGACCTCGAGCTCGCGAGGATTATCCAGGAACTCATGAAGCGGCGGATCGAGCAGGCGGACGACCACATCGCGACCGGACATGGTCTTGAACATCGCCAGGAAGTCCTCGGTCTGAACCTTGAGCAGGTCGGCCAGGGCCTGCTGCTTCACGGCCTCATCGTCAGACAGGATAAAGCTCTGGATGATGTTCTTGCGGTCGCCCAGGAACATGTGCTCGGTGCGGCACAGGCCGATGGCCTCGGCGCCAAACTCGAGCGCGAGCGCGGCATCCTCGGGGTTGTCGGCATTAACGCGCACATGGTTGGCATGGCCACCGGTCTCGTCCAGGCGAATCTCGTCGGCCCAGGATAGGATGGTGTCCAGATCGCCGGTGAGCTCGGCGGAGACCAGGTCAACGGCGCCGTCGACGACAATACCCTGGGTGCCGTCGATGGAGATAACGTCGCCCTCGTGCAGCACGCGGTCGCTGCCCTCGATGCGCACGACCTTCTCGGCGGCGTCGATATGGAAGCGCTCAACGCCACAGACGCAGGGCGTACCCTTGCCGCGGGCGATAACGGCGGCATGGCTCGTCTTGCCACCGTGGCTGGGCAGGATGCCCTCGGCGGCTACCATGCCCTTCAGGGCATCGGGGTTGGTCTCCCAGCGAACCAGAATGACCTTGTGGCCCTCGTTGGCGCGCGCGACGGCGACGTCGCTCGAGAACACGACCACGCCCACGGCGGCACCGGGGCTGGCGTTCAGACCGCTGGCCAGCAGCACGAACTAGTTGGAGGC
>URTW01000244.1 GCA_900550815.1 uncultured Collinsella sp. | reverse complement strand
GGGGCCGCGGGGGCGTTCGGCTAACTGCGGGAATGGCCTATTTGCTCAATGTGTTCGGCTGAGATCGGAAATCAACCTACGATCAAAGGCCCAGACCCACCAACGCATCACGTGTGCCTGCGAGCCGTCTGCCCGCTCGCGCGGCTGGTCCTCCAGATACAACTCGGTCGCGTGCCCGCCAAAACGCACCTTATATGTTGCCGTACGGATGCCGTAGACCATCAGGCCAAACACGGTGGTCGAGATAATTTCGTCGATCGTAAAACAACGGCCGTCGACCCAGCAGACGGTGACCGGCACGACCTGTCCGCCCGCGAGGATGCGGGCCACGACGTCCACATACTGCTTGTGCACGCGCCGAGTTTTGCCGTCTGTCTGTCGATATTCCATGCCTCCTATTATCGAACGCATGTTTGCATGTTGTAAAGCGAACAGACTGTGGTTTTGGAGTGTCGCAGTAATCGCACGTGTCCGCATGGCGTGTTAGCAAAAAGAACACCCGCGGTCAACAGGGCTAATATTCAATTTTAGTGCCAAAAAGTCCACTTCTCCCATCAGAACTCGGTAAAGAGACCCGCAGGAGGTGATACGATTTATCATGTTTTTGTAACGTGTCTGCAAACTTCGAGAAAGCCCATATATGGACGTAACGTTCTCAACCTTCCTCGGCCAAATTGTGTCGAACCCAGTCCTTGCCGTCACCGTGATCCTCGCGTTGGGTGCCATCTTCGTCATTGGATGGACCGACGCGCCCAACGCCATCGCGACCTGCGTCACTACGCGTTGCATGCCCGCCCGCGCCGCCATTCTCATGAGCGCCGCATTCAACATCCTCGGCGAGCTCATCATGACGCACTATAACGCGAGCGTCGCCAACACCATCTCACATATCGTCGACTTTGGCGGAAACAGCACCATGGCGCTCGCCTGCCTATGCGCGGCGCTGTTCTCCATCGTCGTCTACGGCGCCACAGCGTCGCGTTTTGGCATCCCCACCTCGCAAAGCCACAGCCTTATCGCCGGCCTGACCGGTGCCGCCATCGCCCTCGGCGGTGCGAGCAGCGTCAACGTCCACGAGTGGATGAAGGTCATCTACGGCCTGGCGCTCTCCATCGGCCTGGGCTTTGTCATGGGCTGGGTCCTGTGCAAGCTCGTCTCGATTCTTTTCGCCGCCGCCAACAGGCGACGTGCCAATGTCTTCTTTAAATACGCTCAGATCGCGAGCGCTGCGGCCATGAGCTTTATGCACGGCGCGCAGGATGGACAGAAGTTCATCGGCGTGCTCTTTTTAGGCGTGGCCTTTGCCAGCGGCCAGACGAGCGTCGGCGATGCAGGCATCCCCATCTGGATTATGCTGCTGTGCTCGGCCACTATGGGTATCGGCACCAGCGTGGGCGGCGAGCGCATCATCAAGTCCGTCGGCCAGAGCATGGTCAAGCTCGAAAAGTATCAGGGCTTCTCCGCCGACCTGGCGGGCGCCGCAAACCTGCTGCTTGCCACCCTTACCGGCATCCCCGTGTCCTCCACACACATCAAGACCTGCGCCATCATGGGCGTCGGTGCCGTCAAGCGCCTCTCAGCCATCAACTTCGGCGTCGTCAAAGACATGATGTTCACCTGGTTCTTCACCTTCCCCGCCTGCGGACTCATCAGCTTTGTCATGGCCAAGCTGTTCATGATGTTCATCTAGTCAAACCGAGCGTCCATCCGGACTGCAATGCTTCGCCCACCCGTCTTCGCCTCGAAAGGACCCACCCATGGCAAAGAAACCCGATTCGTTCTACTTTGACAACTACGTCGCTTGCGCTGACCTCGCCGTTCAGGCAGCCGAGCTGCTCACCAAGATTTTTGAGAACTTCGACCCCACGCAAATCCATGACATGCTCGATAAGATGCATGCGATTGAGCATGCGGCAGACAAGAAGCACCATGAGCTCGAAGACGCCCTGCTCACCGCCTTTATCACCCCGCTTGAGCGCGAGGATCTGGACCTGATGAGTTGCTCGCTCGACACCGTACTCGACCGCATCGAAGGCGTCGTGCAGCGCGTCTACTTCACCAACATCCAGAGCATCCACCCCGATGCCATCGTCATCGCTCACAAGGTAACCGATGCCTGTCGCGCCATGAAGGACCTGATGGTCGAGCTGCCCAACTACCGCAAGTCCAAAACGCTGCGCGAACTGGTCATCCAGATCAACACCATCGAGTCCGAGGCCGACGAGCTCTACATCAACGCCATGCGCAACCTGCACGTTAACGGCAAGGATCCGCTCGAGGTCATCGCTTGGCGTGACGTGTACGCCTTCCTGGAGTACTGCGCCGACTGCTGTGAAAATGTGGCCGATGTCGTGGATTCGATTGTCATGAAGAACAGTTAATTGGGGGTACGTGCCCCGGCGGTCGCGGGGGCGGGGCGCAAAAAAAAAAAAGATGAAAGGACGGGGGAAGCAGGGGGAAAAAAAGATATGTGAGGGGGGCGCGGGCCCCACGAGGGGGAGGAAGGAGGGTGG
>URTW01000243.1 GCA_900550815.1 uncultured Collinsella sp. | reverse complement strand
GTCAATTTTTGTTGTCGTTGGCTGTCCGTCTGCATGCCTTGGCTTATTCTGGGGTTTAGGCGGTGGTGGCCGTTCCCTTTACGCCTGTGGTTGCGGCGCTTGACCATGTTGCTTTTCTCTCGCTGGTGTCGCGTCTGGTCGACATTCGATCGATTCGCGTTGGCAGCGACTTTTGGCTGGGTCGTGGCGGTGCTTCTGGTGTTGACGAGATGCGCGCCTGGGGTGCCGAGCGCGGCGTTGACGTATACGGGCACGACTTGCTTTGCGAGGGCGGTGAGGCCATTTGCGCCACCCGCATTCGTCATGAGTTGGGACAGGGGCATGTGGAGTTTGCTGCTGAGTTGCTCGGCCGCCCGTATATGGTGCGTGGCGGTGTTATTCGCGGCCGTCACGAGGGTTCTGGCATGGGCTTTCCCACGGCAAACTTGCAGGTTCCCGACGGCATTCAGGTGCCAGCCGATGGCGTGTATGAGGGTCTGGTGCTGGTCAATGACATCGTGTGGCCCGCTGCCGTTAACGCCGGACTGCCGCCGACGTATGCCGACGATGCCGCTTCGGCGCATCTCGAGGCCAACTTAATTGGTTATACGGGCGACCTGTACGGCGCTTTCGTTTCGCTGGCGTTTACGCGCTGGCTGCGTCCCTCGCGTGTGTTCGATTCGCTGGATGAGTTGATTGCGACCGTCGAGGGTAATATCGAAGATATTAGTCACAACGTGGGCGATCAGGGGGTGAGCATCCGTGATTAGCGATGAGGAAAAAGCCCAGGTACGCGCTGCGTCTGACTTGGTTGCCATCGTGCAGGATACGGTTGAGCTCAAGCCCCGCGGCCATGAGTTTTGGGGCTGCTGCCCCTTCCATGGCGAAAAGACGCCGTCCTTCCACATTATTCCTGCCACGCAGGTGTGGCATTGCTTTGGCTGCGGCGAGGGTGGCGACGTCTTCACCTATATCATGAAGCGCGAGAACCTGAGCTTTCCCGAGTCGATCCGCTATTTGGCTGATCGTGCGGGCATCGCGCTGCACGATCCCGGTGCGCAGCGCGCTCGCGGCACCACGCGTGCTCGCATCTAGGTTTTGTGCGGCGTGACCGCCCAGTGCGACCACACCATGCTTTTGCTCTGTATTGACGGCCCGCTGGGGTTGTATTGTGCTTGCCGCGGCTTGGGTGGCGACGTCTGCCGCCGCTACTGCCTGGGCTTTGCACCAGGCCGTAACGCGCTGGTGTCGCACCTGTCCCAGGCGGGTTTTACCCCGCAGGAGATGATCGACGCCAATGTTGCCGTGAGCCGCGGGCGCGGGCAGCTTGCCGACCGCTTCTACGACCGTGTGATGTTCCCCATCTTTGACGAGCAGGGTCACAACATTGCCTTTGGCGGTCGCATTATGGGCGACGGCCAGCCTAAGTACCTCAACACCGCCGAGACGAGCGTGTTTCATAAAAAGCGAAACCTCTACGGTTTTAATTGGGCCAAGGAGTTTATCGTCGCGCAGGATACCGCCATCGTGGTGGAGGGCTATACCGATTGCATCGCCTGCTGGGAGGCGGGGATTAAAAACGTTGTCGCCACGCTGGGCACCGCGCTCACGGAGCATCATGTAAAGACGCTCACCCGCTTTGCCAAGCGCATCGTGTATATGTTCGATGGCGATGCCGCGGGCCAGAAGGCCGCCCGCCGCGCGATTCAGTTTATCGAGCAGGATTCGATGGACCTGCGCTGCGTGGTACTGCCCGACGGCAACGACCCTATGGAGTTTATTACGGCGCACGGCGGCCAGGAGCTGCAGGCGCGCATCGACGCGGCCGAGCCGCTCATGGACTTTGTCTACCGTTCGCTGCAGGAGTCGAGCGACATCACCACGCCGGGCGGTCGCGCCAAGGCGCTCGAGGATGCGCTGACGCTCATCTATCCGCTGCGCGATAGCTATATGATCGACACGTACTTTATCCAGATTGCCGACCTGCTGGGTTTGGATCTGGAGACCGTGCGCGCGAGCTCGGGCCGTGTGTTTCGCGATGTCGCCAAGCGCGAGGATGCGGAACGACGTCGTGAGCAGAACTATGAGCGCCAGCGGGCACAGGCTGAGCGGTCCGGTAGCGCGGGCGGTCGGGCGTCGGGTTCTCGCGATGCCGGTCGCGGTGCTTGGGCATCGGGCGCGACGCCGCCGGTGTCCGCGCCGGCCGAAGAAGAGCCGTACGACTACGTCCCGCTCGATGCCTACGGTGCCGCGCCCGTGGAGGTCGTCGACGATCTTCCGCCGATCGATGTGCCTGATGGTATGGGCGCTGCGCCCGCCGGTGCCCCGACAGACGCCTCGGCCCCTATGGTTCTTACCGATCTTGAGCGCAAGTCCTTGGCAGGGGAGCGCGAGCTGCTGACCATGCTCACGAGCTACCCCGACCTGTTCCGCACGTTGGCCGACCGCATCTGCTCCTTTGAGGGGGTCGACGCACGGCACGAGTCCATCGCGTGGGCCGTTCTGGCTACGCCGCCGGGATCCGATCCCGCAGCCTGCATGGATGCGGC
>URTW01000242.1 GCA_900550815.1 uncultured Collinsella sp. | reverse complement strand
TTTTTGTGCCGAGATATTGAGGATGCGCATGTCGCGGTACACCCTTAGACCAAGGTGGCGGCGCGGACAGCCGCGCCGATCGCTCCGGCAAAGCGGGCCTGTGGCGCGGTGGTCACGGGTGCGCCCAAAAGTTCGCCCAACCGCTCCACCACGAAGGCGTTCTCGCACAGGCCACCGGTCAGGTAGTACGGGGCGCCCGCGGCCTGCCCGGCCATAGTGGCAACGCGCGACACGACACTCTCGATCACACCACGGGCGATGTTCTCGCGCGGCTCACCGCGACCGATCAGGCTGATGACCTCGCTTTCGGCAAACACCGTGCACATGCTGCTGATCTTGGTAGGCCCGCCGGAACGCGCCAGGTCGGCCATCTGCTGCTGGGAAATGCCCAGGCGGTCGGCCATGATCTCCAAAAAGCGCCCCGTGCCGGCGGCGCACTTGTCGTTCATGGCAAACTTGGCCACGCGGCCACTTTTAAGCTGAATGACCTTGGTATCCTGACCGCCCACGTCGATCACCGTGCCGTGATCGCCAAACAGGCGCACGGCACCGGTGCCGTGGCAGGTAATCTCGGTCACGACCTTGTGCGCATAGGGCACGGCGACACGGCCGTAGCCAGTCGCGACCACGCGAACATCGTCGCCCGTCACGTCATAGCCGGCCGCTGCCAATGCCTCGCGAAGCCGTTCGGAAGCATCGACCGAGGAGAACCCGGTTGGCTGCACGCACGTCCACGCCACCGAACCCTCCCCGTCGACCACAGCAGCCTTAGCCGCCGTAGACCCGATATCGATCCCGATCCCTATCATGGCTCTCTCCCAATCTAAACATCAAAGGTAGCGGCGCGTTCAGGCGCCTTAACTCTAGGTTTCTCAGGTGCCGGAGGTTACCCCGAAAGAGGAGCGCAGCGTACTTTGGTACGCAAACGACGGTTTGAGGGGCAAGATCCGGTGCCTGAGGAAGCTAGAGGGTTTCGATGAAGGCAGCGATGCGAGTCTCGATCTGGCCCATGTCGCCGTTGCTGTAGTCGGTCTCGATTTTCATATACGGAATACCCGCACCCTCGACGGCCTCCTGCATGCGCGCACTCTCCACATTAAAGGTGTGGCAGGCCTGGAGCACGATTTCGACCACGCCATCGACGTGATACTTCTCGCACATGGCCAGTGTATTTTCCATGCGACCGTCGTTGGGCGTCATGACCGAGCAGTTGATGTCCAGGTAGCGGTCGGCGATGGCGCGCAGGATGTCGGGAGCCTCCGGATCGATCATCATGGCCGCCGCGCGCTCGCCCGAACAGTCGTCCATGCACACGACCACACCGCCGTTGGACTCGATGGTGCGACCGATCTTGTTGATCACACCGCCCACCGGGCAACCGGTGATCAGAATGCGCTTGGCATCCGCCGCAACCGGGCGCTCGCCCGCGTCGTAGGCCTCGCGCAGCTTGGCAACCTTTTGCTCCAGCTGCTGCGTATAGGCCTCGATATCAAAGCTAAACGTACCGGCAAACATGGTGCTCATCAGGTCGACGCCGCTCATGGCCGCCGGCTGGTTGGCCTGCAGCGCAAACATCTCGAGTTGGGCGGCACGCAGGCGATTACGACGACGGACAGCGGCGCGCAGGTCGTCATCGGTGATCGTAATACCGTAGAAGTTCTCGAGCTCCTCCTTAAGCAGACGGCACTCCTCGTACCAGCCTTCACGCTCGTAGGCACGATCGCGACCCTGCGGAAGATGCAGAATGTGCGTGCGCTTGAGCTCGTAGAGTAGCTCGTACATCTTTTTCTTGCCGTCGCAGGTGGTCTCGCCGATGATCATGTCGCTAAAGTACGTAAACGGGCACTTTTGCGAGTAGGCAAAGCCGTAGGTCGACTTGATGAGCGGGCAGAGGTTTGCCGGCAGCACCTTCTCGGCCTCGGGAATCACCTCATCGGACGTACCGCACAGAGCGACACTTGCGGCCCCCGCGGCATCGATAATCTCGAGCGGCGTATAGCTGCACAAAAAGCCGACCAGGCGATTGCCCGCCTGCTTATAATCCTTGACGCGAATAAACGCCGCCTTGCGCTGCTCGTTGAACTCCTCAAACGTGCGCGGCAACGGCTGCTCAATATTTTCCGACATATAACTCCTTAACAAACCTTTTGACCAACCGAGGAAACGGCTTTCCCAGGAGCTCGAGGTTGCCGTGAAAGAGGAACGCCGCGTATTTTGGTACGTAAGCGACGGTTTGAACGGCAAGATCGGGTGCCTGGGGAAGCCGCTGCACCGGATAGCCCTAAATGGATTCCAAGAAAGCCTCACTCCTGGTTTGCAGTTGGCCTGCAGCCTCGCCGGCGTAGTCGGTCGTGATGTGCATAAACGGGATGCCGGCCTCTTCGGCGGCCTTCTCCACGGCAAACAACTCCATCTCGTAGAGCGTGCAGAACTGCAAGGCCACGTCGACGATGCCGTCGGCATGCAGGTCCTTGGCCATCTGGACAATGTCCTTCATACGCTGGTCGTTGGGCGTAAAGACGGCGCAGTTGATCTTAAAGTAGCGCTCG
>URTW01000241.1 GCA_900550815.1 uncultured Collinsella sp. | reverse complement strand
GATGGTGGTCGGACCCTTTACATGGCGGCGCTCCTGGCCCTGCGCTTTTACGCTGTAGGAGCAGCGGATGGGGTGGCCGTGCTCGTCGAAGTTGTCCTGCATGTTACCGGCCATCTTAGGCGTCCTTCGCGGCGAGATCGCGCGAGGTGACGATACGGTCGATCAGACCGTAGTCGAGGGCCTCGGCAGCGGTCAGGTAGTTGTCGCGCTCGGTATCGGCCTGGACCTTCTCGATGGGCTGGCCCGAGGCGTCGGACAGGATCTGGTTGAGCTCGCGGCGAGTCTTCTTGATCTCCTCGGCAACAATCTCAATCTCGGTCTGCTGGCCCTGGGCACCGCCGCTGGGCTGGTGAATCATGACCTTGGAGTGCGGCAGGCAGAAGCGCTTGCCCTTGGCGCCAGCCGAAAGCAGCACGGCGGCCATAGACGCGGCCATACCAACACAAATGGTGGAGACCTGCGGCTTAATGAAGTTCATGGTGTCCAGAATCGCCAGACCGGAGTAGACCTCGCCACCGGGCGAATTGATGTAGAGCGAGATATCCTTCTCGGCATCCTGGCTCTCAAGATGCAGCAGCTGGGCAACGACCAGGTTGGCGCTGACGGAGTTGATCTCCTCGCCCAAGAAGATGATGCGGTCGTTGAGCAGGCGCGAATAGATATCGTAGCTGCGCTCGCCGCGCGGCGTCTGCTCGATAACGTATGGCACGAGGGCGGAATCGAACTTAGCGATCATACGCATCTCCATTTCTCTCTTGCGGACCAAATTGGTTCTAGATAAACGTACGGTGCCCGCATGCTATGCATTGGCTGGCACCGTACGAAGCAACCGGATAACCGGTGTATAACTTTACCCCATCACGGGCGCACGCATGCGCTCGCAGGCAAGGTGGCGAGAATTACTCGGCGTCCTTGGCGGTCTCGTCGACCTCGGTCACCTTGGCGTTCTCAACCAGGTGGTCGACGGCCTTGGAGCGACGGATGGACTCGCGGACGGCAGGCATGCGGCCATCGGCGATGAACTCGGCCTTGGAAGCCTCGACGTCCTTGACGCCGGCCTTCTCGAACTCGGCGTTGATGTCGTCCTCGGTGACCTCAATCTTGAGCTCGCGGGCGAGGGCGTCCAGAGCCAGGGACTCGCGGGCAACATCGTTGGCCTGCTTGTGCAGGTCGCCGATGAACTGCTCCATGGTCAGGCCGGAAGCGGGCAGCCAGGTGTCCAGCGTCATGCCGCGGGCAGCGAGGTTGGACAGGAAGTTCTGGCCAAGCTCCTCAAAGACGGACTGCTCGTAGTCGGCGTCCATCTCGTCGAGCTGCAGACGCTCAGCGAGAGCGGCGACGCAACGGTTCTCCTTCTCGGCCGGGAGGCGGGAAGCCTTGTCCTGCTCGATCTCGAGCTTGATGGCGTCGCGCATAGCGTCGATGCTGTCGAAGCCAAAGTCGGACTTGACGAGCTCGTCGGTGAGCTCGGGGGTGTTGCGGACCTTGATGCCCTTGACGGTGACCTCGACGGTGTGGGTCTCGGCCTCCTCGCCCTCCTCGACCTCGTCGGTCCAGGTGACGGTCTTGACATCGTCAACGTTGGCGCCGATCAGGGCCTCGTTGAACTCCTTGGGGTTGCTGTCGCTACCGGCGAAGAGCATGCGGCCCTCGGCGGCAAAGTTGTCGGCGTTCTCGACGGCCTTGAGGTCGACAGTGACGTAGTCCTCGGCCTCGACGGCGCGACCCTCGACGTCCTCGAAGGTGGCACGGTAGTTGAGGAGCATCTCGACCTGGTTGTTAATCTCAGACTCGGTGACCTCCGCAGGGGGCAGCTCGATCTCGACAGCGGCGAAGGAGGAGAGCTCAGCGGCGGGACGCAGGGAGAACTCGACGGTGTAGGTGTAGTCCTCGTGATCCTTGGCGAGGTCGAGCTCCTTGTAGTCACCGCTCTTGGTGGGGACGATGTCCAGCTCGTTGAGGACGGCGGGCTCGTTGGCGGCGATCAGGTCGTTGGTGGCCTGAGCGAGGGTAGCCTCGGCGCCAAGAGCGGAGTCGATGACCGGACGGGGAGCCTTACCGGCACGGAAGCCCGGGAAGCGGTACTTCTTGGCGGTGTCCTTGTAGGCCTTCTTGATCGCGGCGTCGACGTCGGCGGCCGGGATGGTGACCGTAGCGGTGAGCTTGGCGTCCTTGACGTCAGAAGCGGTGATGTTCAACACGTTCCTCCTCATACTGCCCAGCTTATCTGAGGTGCTGGTACCTTTATGCAACAAAGTGTCGCGACGGCCGGGGCCGACGCAGGTGCGATGGTGCGGGCGAAAGGACTCGAACCTTCACGGGAATCCCACCAGAACCTAAATCTGGCGCGTCTACCAATTCCGCCACGCCCGCATGAGCGCACAGACTAAGAATGATAGCAGATACGAACGGTAAGCGCACGCACACCTTTTACAGGCTCACGACCTCACCACGAGTGCGCCCGGCGCGACGAGTAGCCCCGCCCCGCCCATAGCCGCATGTACGCAGCCCCCCAGCACCCCCAGCCGAGCCATCACGGGCGAGCTCGGCG
>URTW01000240.1 GCA_900550815.1 uncultured Collinsella sp. | reverse complement strand
AGCGCCGGCACTTGAGCGGTCCCGAGATGTTCGACCTCTTTGTGACCCCGCTCGTCTCGGTGTGCGTGACCGTGCTCGTGACGCTCGGTGCTGTCGGCCCCATCTTTGTCTGGGCCGAGAACGCCATCCTCGGTCTGATCCAGGCCCTTCTGACCCTGCCCTTCGGCATCGGTTCCTTTATCGTCGGCCTGTTCTATGCCCCCACGGTCGTTACCGGTATCCACCAGATGTACACCGCCATCGACCTGGGCCAGCTCGCCCAGTACGGCGTGACCTACTGGCTGCCCATCGCTAGCGCTGCCAACATCGCCCAGGGTGGCGCCGCGCTCGCCGTTGCCTTTAAGACCCGCGATGCCAAGATCAAGGGCCTGGCGCTTCCTTCGGCTCTGTCCGCCTTCATGGGCATTACCGAGCCTGCCATCTTTGGTGTGAACCTGCGTTTCTTTAAGCCCTTCATCGCCGGCTGCATCGGCGGCGGTTGCGGTGCCCTGGTCTGCGCGCTCACTTCGCTGGCCGCCTCCGGCACGGGCGTTACGGGTATCTTCGGTATCCTGCTTTGCCTGGCTCAGCCCGTGCAGTACGCGATCATGTTTGCGGTCGCCGCGCTGGTTTCCTTTGCCATCTCGTTTGTCCTGTACAAGGACGAGCCCAAGGCTTCCGAGCAGGCCTAAGAGCTTTTGATTGAGGGGATGCCCGCGGGTTGTATGCTCGCGGGCGTTTCCCGTATCTGGTGCCGATCTCTGGCGCCTTGTTACTTTCGATCCGTTAGGACTTTGATATGTCTAATGCACTTGGTCGCGACCTTGCAAAGCTGGTTGCCGCTGTTGACGCTGCCGCCTCTGAGCGCGGTCATGGCGCATATGGCCAGCGCTTCCATATTATGCCGCCGGCGGGCTGGCTCAACGACCCCAACGGTCTTTGCCAGGCGGGCGGCGTGTTCCACGCTTATTTTCAGTATGCGCCGTTTGATGTCGAGGGCGGCGTTAAGGCCTGGGGTCATGCGACGAGCCGCGACCTTATGACGTGGGACTACGTTGGCGCTCCGCTGCTGCCCGACGAGCCGTTCGATTGTCACGGTGTGTATTCGGGCTCCGCGCTTGCCGAGGACGGCCGCATACGCGTACTGTACACAGGCAACGTTAAACTTTCCGATGCAGACGGCACGTACGACTACGTCAATGCCGGCCGCCGCGCTGATACCGTCTATGTGGAGAGCGTTGATGGCCTTGCCGGTCGGGAGTTCAGCCAAAAGCGTGAGGAGCTGGCCTCCGAGGATTATCCTGAGGAATTGACCTGCCATGTGCGCGATCCCAAGGTGTGGCGTGACGCGGACGGGCGTTATCACATGGTGCTGGGCGCGCGTCGTCGCGTGAACGGGCCGCATGTCGATAGTCGATTTTGCGCCATGCACGGCGATGGTGCCGGGCGCGATGTGGGCGAGATCCTGGTGTACGGTTCGGCGGACATGATGAGCTGGGAGCTCGAGAGCCGTGTGTCTACGCCCGAGCGCTTTGGCTTTATGTGGGAGTGCCCGGGATACCTTGAGCTTGGGGCGGATGGCGGCGCTCCGACGAAGTGTCTGTCCTTCTCGCCCCAGGGCCTTGAGGGCGGCCGTTGGGACCGTGGTAACGTGTACGCCGCTGGCTACATGCCTGTAACGGGCGACATTACCGGTGGTGACGGTGCCTATGAGCTGGGCGAGTTCCGCCTGTGGGACGCCGGTTTTGACTTCTATGCTCCGCAGGAGTTTACGTCCGAGGATGGTCGCCATATTTTGATCGGCTGGATGGGCATGCCCGATGAGCCAGCCTATGACAACGCACCCAGCGTGGTGTGCGGCTGGCAGCACTGCATGACGGTGCCGCGCGAGCTTACGGCTGGCGAAGATGGCGTGGTGTTGCAGCAGCCGGCGCGCGAGATCGAGCGCCATTATGCCTCGGTGCGTGTGGGGGAGGGCTCGTTGGAGGTTGCCGGTGATACCTGCTTTGACGTTGTCGTTGACGGTGTCGACGGCGCGTTTACCGTGACCGTTGATGGCGAGCTGAAGCTGGCGTTTGTTCCCGCCGAGGGCGAACTGCCCTCGCGCTTTGAGATGCGATTTACCGATGAGGGTCGCGCTTCTGCCGGCTGCGGTCGTACCGTGCGCTGGGAGCCCGTCGACGAGGTGCGCAACGTGCGTATTGTTGGCGATGTCTCGTCGGTCGAGGTGTTCGTGAATGATGGCGCGCTCGTGTTTTCGACGCGCATCTATCCCGAGGCCTAAGGCGAGACCGTTGACGCTCCGGGTGCGTGCGTGACCTATCACACGCTCATCATCTAGGTGATTCGTCGCATAACGGCGCTATACTGCAGCCGTTGCCCACGATGCGGGGAACACCCGCATCGTGGGTTTTTGTTTTGAAGGGACGGTACCGCATGGGCGTACAGCAGCTAGAAGAGGCCTGGGCTTTGAGGACCGGCGCGCGTGAAGCGCGGTTGCTCGCGGCCTCGCATGTGCCAGCAGCGTTGTCGCAATTGGGGATTGTGCGCCCCGGTGACCGCCTGGTGGCCTTTGCGGACGACTTAGTCG
>URTW01000239.1 GCA_900550815.1 uncultured Collinsella sp. | reverse complement strand
TATCGGGTTCCCACATTCATCCGCACATGTGCGGATGAATGTGGGAGGTGTTCGGATGAAGTCGATAATCAAGGACCGCCACAAAGGGGACAGGCACCTTTGTGGCGGTTTTGCTCGCGCGGATGACTCGGGTTACAATACGCCTGACATATCGTCCCCTTCTCCGGATGGGGACAGCGCAAGCGCTCTTGTGACGGCACCGTAGGACTTTGAAGGTGGCCGTTGTAAGGGCGCTTTTTGTTTGGGCGCTCGCGTTGGCGCGAATTGTGAAGGGAGCACGTATGAAGAGCTTTATTGCCGAGGATTCATTCTGGGAGCTGTTTCCGCAGGCAGCGGTCGGTGTTGTGGTCGTGGAGGGCATGAAGCCCACGGCTCAGATTCCCCAGGAGGACGTGGATGCGATTGCGGCGTTGCTCGACCGCGCCAATATCGATGCGGAGCGTCATCTGACCAGCGACACTATCAGCCAGAACGCACCGGTCAAGGCATGGCGCGAGGCCTATCGTCTGTTCAAGACCAAAAAGGGAGCGCGTTGCTCAATCGAGAACCTGCTCAAACGCGTGCTCAAAGGTAAGCCGGTGGGCCACATTACGCCTGCGGTGGATATTTACAACACGGTGTCGCTGACCTACGCGCTGCCCGTGGGAGGCGAGGATCTGCATGCGATCGAGGGAGACCTTCGCTTGAAGGTGACCGCCGGTGGCGATGCGTTCATTCCGCTTGGCGAGGAGGCGGACGATCCGACGCTGCCCGGCGAGCTCGCCGATATCGACGATGCGGGCGCTGTGTGCCGCTGCTGGAACTGGCGCGACGGCGTTCGCACGGCGCTGTCCGACGATTCGGCCGATGCGTTCCTGGCGATTGAGTGCGTAGAGCCCGAGCGAATGGGGGACTGTCGGGCCGCCATCAACCGTCTTGCCGATCTGCTCGAGCGGTATCTGGGGGCGACGGTTGTCGTTAAGACGCTTGTGACCCGCGACAACCCGCGCGTGGAACTGTAGCTCGGCCCAAACCACCACAAAGGTGCCTGTCCCCTTTGTGGTGTTTTTTATGTTGATGGGTTAACAAATAGGGCGTGCAGGGCTGGCGGCCGTTAAGTACGGCTAAGATGTTTACCCGTTAGCATTATGCAAGCGAAAGGCGGTCGTCTCCCATGCAGCAGAGCGACGAGACACGTTTCGAGGACTTTGTCGGACTGATCAGCGGACTCTACAAGGAGATCCAGCGCATTAAGACGTCTGAGGGCGCAAGGCTGGGTCTCAAGGGCTCCGACGTTATGTGCCTGTACTATCTTGAGCGCAGCAAGGACGGCCTGACTGGCGCCGACCTGGCTCGCATGGCAGGCGTGACCCGCGCCGCCGTCTCGCGTACGCTCGCGCATCTGGAGGAGGGTGGCTACGTCGAGGTCGATGATTCGGGCGATGCCGCCGTTAAGTATCGTGCTCCGGTGCGCCTGACCGCTCTGGGCGGCGAGAGCATGAGCGAGGCGGACCGCATCATTCGCGAGGTGCTCGATACCACCGGTAAGGCTATGGGTGTGGAGCAGCGCGAGCAGATGTATGCGTCGCTGCGCACGATTCTCAACACCCTGCGCGAGATCTAAGGCCGCCAAGGCATTTGCTTCCAATTAACAACTGCATAGTCCCGTTTGAGTGCGTATGCCGTGTCGGGGCATTGCTGTCAAAATTCCCTGCGCGGGACCTGCGCAAGAAAGGATTCGCTATGTCCATTCGTATTATTACCGATTCCGCGAGCGATATGTCGCCGGCTGAGCACCCCGCTCTGCGTGTTCTGCCGCTGTCCGTCACCTTTGGCACCGATGTGTACATGGATGGCGTCGACATCGATCACCAGCGCTTTTACGAGATGCTCGTGGAGCGCGATGAGCTGCCCATGACCGGCCAGGTCAACCCGTATGCGTTTTCGCAGGCTATTGCCGAGGCGCGTGAGGCCGGCGATGAGGCTGTGATTATTACCGTAGGCGCTAAGCTTTCGGGCACCAATCAGAGTGCCCGTACCGCACTTGCCGAGGCGCCGGGCGGCGACGTGTACGTGGTAGATAGCAATAACGTCACTCTGGGCGAGCGTGTCCTGGTCGAGTATGCGCTGCGCCTGGTGGACGAGGGCCGCAGTGCGGCTCAGATCGCGGCGGCCGTCGCTGCCGTCCGTGACCGCGAGGTCGTCAACCGCCAGCTCGAGACGCTGGAGTCCCTGGAGCGCGGCGGTCGTCTGTCTGCTGCGGCCGGCGCCGTGGGTACGCTGCTCACCGTAAAGCCCGTGGTGGCTGTCGAGGACGGTCTGATCGTGCAACTGGGCAAGGCACGCGGTTCCAAGAACGGCCGCAACCTGCTGAACCAAAAGGTCGAAAAAGCGGGCGGCATCGACTTTTCCATGCCGCTGGCGCTCGGCTATACGGGCCTTTCGGATGCGGTGCTCAAGAAGTATATCGAGGACAGCGCGGCACTTTGGGCTGGCCACACCGAGGGCGAGTTGCCCGTTCACACCATCGGCGCCACCATCGGCACCCACGTAGGCCCCGGTGCCGTCGCCGTAGCCTTCTTCCAGCCCGCCAACTAACCGACCTGCCATAAACCACCGCAAAGGTGCCTGTCCCCTTAGCGGTGGTTTATGCTTTTCCGGGTGGAAGGGAGCGAGCAATGGCGTCTGAGAGCTTTTTTGACCGGGCGTACGAGGAGGTCGAGCTGATCCCCGAGGGGATGGGCGCCACCT
>URTW01000238.1 GCA_900550815.1 uncultured Collinsella sp. | reverse complement strand
GGCGCCTATGTCATCGCTTTCGACGACGCATCGCTGGGCGGCCGCTCAGCAAAACCCCGAGCTCGAAAAGGAGCTTTCGGCTGGCCTGTGCATACCCGGGCTGGTGGCGCGCATTATGGTTGCGCACGGCATTACATCCATCGAGGAAGGCCAGCTGTTTTTGACGCCTTCGCTCGATCGCGACTGGGCCGACCCACTCATTATCCCGGGCATGTCGGTCGTTGCCGACCGCGTCGAGCGCGCTATTCGCAACCACGAGCGCATCGCGGTCTTTGGCGATTTTGACGTTGACGGTATTACGTCGACCTGCCTGTTGACCGAGGCGCTGCGCACGTTTGGCGCCGATGTCACGCCGTTTATTCCGCATCGCTTTGATGAGGGCTACGGTCTTTCGCGCGCGGCGCTCGACCGCGTTAACGAGCTCGCTCGCCCCCAGCTGATCGTGACCGTCGATAACGGCATTGCCGCCAAGGAAGAGGTTTCCTATCTGGAGAGCCTGGGGATCGATTTGGTGGTCACGGACCATCATGAGCCGTCCGACCAGGTGCCGCAGGGCGTGCCCCTGACCGACCCTAAACTCGAGGATGAGGGGCCCTCGCGTGAACTTGCCGGTGCCGGTGTGGCGCTCAAGCTGGTGCAGGTTTTGGGTGAGCGTTTGGACAAGCCGTCGTATTGGCGTTCGCTGATTGAGGTTGCGGCGCTGGGCACCGTGTCCGACATGATGCCGCTGACGCCCGAGAACCGCGCGCTGGTCGCCGAAGGCATCCAGCAGATGCGCGTGACCGCCCGTCCTGGCTATATCGCGCTGGCCGCACTTGCCAAGGCCGACCTCTCAAGCATTACGGCCGATGGCCTGTCGTTTTCGCTCATTCCCCGCTTGAACGCCGCCGGCCGCATGGCCGATCCCAAGCTGGCGCTCGACCTGCTGCTTGCCCGCGATCCTATCGAGGCAAGCGCGCTGGCGGCCGAGCTCGAGGAGATCAACCGTCAGCGTCGCGAGATTGAGGCGGAGCTCACGCGCGATGCCATGGCAAAGGTCGAGGAGACTTATGACGGCGGGCGCGCAATCGTCGTGGGCGGCGAAGGCTGGCACGAGGGCGTTAAGGGCATCGTGGCGAGCCGCCTTACCAACCGATATCACGTGCCGGCGCTGCTTTTCTCTATCGAGGACGGTATAGCACGTGGCTCGGGTCGCTCGGTGGGCAAGGTCAACCTGTTCGAAGCCGTCGAGCGCTGTTCCGACCTGCTGATTCGCCGCGGCGGACATGCGGGTGCAGTGGGCGTGACCATCGAGGCGTCTAAGCTTGATGAGTTTCGTCGTCGCCTTTCCGCCGTGTTGTCCGAGCTTCCCGCCGAGGACTTTGAGGACACCGACGAGGTTGCCGCCACGGTCGACCTTTCCGAATTGAATATCGAGACCATCGAGCAGATTTCCCGCCTTGAGCCGTTTGGCCAGGGTAATAAGGTGCCGCTGCTGGCTGCCGAGGGCGTGACGATGTGTGATCGCGCCGTGGTGGGTAAGACCGGCGAGCATATGCGCTTCGTGGCGACGGATGGAGCCGCGAGCGTGCCGGCAATCATGTTCCGTGTACCGCAAATCGACAGGCTTATCAATTGCGACAGCGCCGTCGACTTGGTGTTCGAGGCCGTTGCCGAGCATTGGCAGGGACGTGTGAAGCCCAAGCTCATGATCAAAGATGTCTTGGTGCGCGATACCACGGCACCCAATATCGACGATCCGGCATGTGAGCTTCGCCGCGGCGTACAACCGGCGGATTCTGGCCTGCGCCTGGAGTCGCGTAAACGCGAGACGCTTGCCCAACTTTCCTATACCGAGCTCACGCGCTCGCTCATTCACAGCTTTATCGGATCGAACCAGCCGCACCGCGCGCAGGTCGAGGCGCTCGATGCCCTGGCCGATCACCAAAGTGTTCTGGCCGTTATGGGAACGGGGCGCGGCAAGTCTCTTATCTTCCATGTGCATGCCGCGCGCGAGGCGGTTCTTCGCGGGCGTGCGAGTATCTTTGTCTATCCGCTGCGCGCGCTCGTTGCCGACCAGGCCTATCACCTTTCCTCGACGATGGCCGCGCTCGGCATTGGCGTTGGCGTGCTGACCGGCGAGACCGTGGAGGCGGCGCGCGATGACGTGTTTGCCGGCCTGGCATCGGGCCGCACCGGCATTGTTCTCACGCCGCCTGAGTTCCTGTCTATCCATCGCGATCGCTTTGCACGTTCTGGACGCATCGGCTTTGTTGTTATCGACGAGGCACACCATGCCGGTCTTGCCAAAGGCGGCGACCGGAGCGCATACCTCGACATGCCCGATATCCTCAAAGCCCTGGGCGACCCCGTTGTCATGGCGGCAACGGCTACCGCGACGGCCCCGGTCGTGGCGGAGCTTGCTCGTGTATTGCCGATTACCAGGACGGTGGTCGACGAGACCGTTCGCGAGAACCTGCAACTCGAGGACGACCGTGCCCTTGCGAGCCGCGAAAATCGCCTGGTGTCGATCGTGGCGACGGGGGAGAAGACCGTTATCTATGTGAACTCGCGCGACCAGTCCGTGGCGCTTGCCAAGACGTTGCGCAAACGCGTGCCCGACTGTGCGACCCATATCGCGTTCTATAACGCCGGGCTTGCGCGCTCCGATCGCCGCCGTGTCGAGGAAGCCTTTAGAGACGGAAGTCTCAGCTGCATCGTTTCAACTTCGGCCTTCGGTGAGGGCGTCAACCTGCCCGATATCCGTCATGTCGTGCTCTACCACATGCCGATTGGCGCGATTG
>URTW01000237.1 GCA_900550815.1 uncultured Collinsella sp. | reverse complement strand
CAGTATGTGCTCTTCTTTGCGTGCGGAACTTGTAGCGAAGAAAGCCTAGCCGACAGACGCTAAGGTTTACTTGACTGATGTTAGCAAATACGACAAGCGAGATGCCTGCGACTTGCGGGCATCTCGCTTTATCTAAATAACGTGGTTGTGAATCAACCAATAATTGTTACCCGCCCAAGCATGGTCGGGTTTTCCAAGTGCCGCAGATTGCCGTGAAAGAGGAGCGACGCGTACTTTGGTACGCGAGCGACGGTTTGAACGGCAAGGTGCGGTGCCTGGGAAAGCCGCTTAGCGGTAGCTGACGCTTTGCTGGGAGTCCTTGACGACTACGTCGTGGGCGCCGCCTTCGACGATGGAGGTGGAGCTTACCAGGGTCAGGCGTGCCTTTTCCTGGAGCTCGGGGATCGAGAGGGCACCGCAGTTGCACATCGTGGACTTGACCTTGTAGAGCGTGCCGCCCACACCATCCTTGAGGGAGCCGGCGTAAGGAACGTAGGAGTCGACGCCCTCGACGAAGCTGAGCTTCGCGGCGCCGCCCAGGTCGTAACGCTGCCAGTTGCGGGCACGCGCAGAACCCTCGCCCCAGTACTCCTTCATGTACTGACCGTTGACGTTGACGCGCTCGGTCGGGCTCTCGTCAAAGCGGGCGAAGTAACGGCCCAGCATCATAAAGTCGGCACCCATGGCAAGGGCAAGCGTCATGTGGTAGTCGTAGACGATACCGCCGTCGGAGCACACGGGCACGTAGACGCCGGTCTCCTCGTAGTACTCGTCGCGAGCGCGGCAGACGTCGATCAACGCAGTGGCCTGGCCACGGCCGATACCCTTGGTCTCACGGGTAATGCAGATGGAACCGCCGCCGATACCGACCTTGATGAAATCGGCACCACAGTCAGCCAGGAAGCGGAAGCCCTCGGCGTCGACGACGTTACCGGCTCCGACCTTGACGTCCTCGCCATAGGTGGCACGGATCCACTCGATGGTGCGCTTCTGCCACTCGCTGAAGCCCTCGGAAGAGTCGATGCACAGGACATCGGCACCAGCCTCGATGAGCAGCGGCACGCGCTCGGCATAGTCGCGGGTGTTGATACCGGCGCCGACCATGTAGCGCTTGTCGTTATCGAGCAGCTCGTTGGGGTTGGTCTTGTGGCTGTCGTAGTCCTTGCGGAAGACGATGCCCATGAGGTGATCGTTGTCGTCGACGATGGGCAGGGCGTTGAGCTTATTGTCCCAGATGACGTCGTTGGCAACCTTGAGGCTGATGTTCTTGTCGCCCACGATGAGCTGCTCACGCGGGGTCATGAACTCGGAGACCTTCGTCTGGTGGTCATCGCGACTGGGGCGATAGTCACGGCTGGTGACGATGCCCAGGAGCTTACCCTTGGGAGTGCCGTCGTCGGTAACCGGCATGGTGGAGTGACCGGTCTTCTCCTTGAGCTCGATGACCTGCTCCATGGTCATGTCGGGGGTCAGCGTGGAATCGGACTGAACGTTACCAGCCTTGTGATCCTTATCGGCCTTGACCATAGCGGCCTCGGACTCGGCGCGCTGGGAACCGTAAATGAAGGACAGGCCACCCTCGGTAGCGAGCGCGACACCCATGTCGACGCCCGAGACGGACTGCATGATGGCGGAAACCATGGGGATGTTCAGGGTGATTGCCGGCTTCTCACCGCGCTTAAAGCGGGTTAGCGGCGTCTTAAGAGAGACGTTGTTGGGAATGCACTGCGAGGACGAGTAACCAGGGACCAGCAGATACTCCGAAAACGTGTGGGACTCACCGGGAAAGAACGTAGCCATGTTTCTCCTTTTTCCATGCGACCGGTCGGCTGCAGGCCTCGTAGGACCCAGCCCAACCTTGGGCGCCCAATACTGGGGAAGTATCTTAACGCACTTTGACTGCTACAATGCATGATTTAAGAAGAGCACACGAGGGTTTGACGCAGGCTTTGCGTTTGCCCAGCAAACACTTTAGCGGGGAGACGTGGAGCGTATGAAGTACAAGACGACAGCAAAGTTGGTCATTCAAGCGTGCGACAAGGATTTGCCGGGCGTCTTCGGCCACGGCTGTGTCTTGCTGCTGCAAGGTATCGCCCGCGAGCACTCGCTCAACCGTTCCGCCAAGAGCACGGGCATGGCGTATTCCAAGGCCTGGCGCATCGTGAACGAGGCCGAAGGTCAGCTGGGCTGCAAGCGCATCGAGCGCGACGGCGCCCGCGGATCCACCCTCACCCCCGCCGGCGAGCGAGCCATAGCGGTCTACGAGGAGCTGCAGACCGACATCAACAACGTCATCGCCACCAAAGCAAACGACCTCATCGCCAGCATCAAAAAGTAGCTGATTTGCGGAGGGCGTTGTCTAGGACGGACGCTGCGACCAGGGGATTGTCGGTACCGGCGAAGAGGCGGATGGTGCTCCCCTGATTGCCGTGTGGGGCCGAAAGGCGCGGTGTTAGGCCGCCTGCGGGTGATGTGCGGAATTCATCCGGCAGCATGCTGAAGAATTCGCACGCGGTGCAGTCCATCAGGTCAAATTCAACTGCCGGGCCAAAGCCGTGCTCGAGGATTCCCGTTGCAACCGCGTGGTCGGGCTGCGCGCTCAGCCCGGGATAGCGCACGTTGCGCACCATCTCGTTCGCGGCCAAATATTCAGCCAGCGCACGGGCGCGATCGAAGTGCGCCTGCATGCGGGAGTCGAGCGAGGACAGCCCACGCTCCAGTACGGCGGCCTCCTCGGTAGAAAGGTCGAGCGCCGACGTGCCGCAACCCTCAAGCAGGTCATGTGCGCACT
>URTW01000236.1 GCA_900550815.1 uncultured Collinsella sp. | reverse complement strand
GTTTTAGCGCGATTGATTTTTTTGGCCATTCTTGTTGCCCTTTTAGTTGAGCTTGGCACCGGGGGGCGTCATCTGGTTGAAAGCCAGCGTGCGCAGACCGGCAAACTGGCGCCACCAGTCGCCCGGCATGCGGCCGATCAGCGAGCACTTGCCGTGCACGACCTCGTCGTGGCTCAGCGGGCAAATAAAGTTCTCGGTAAAGGCGTACATGATGGAGAACGTAAGCAGGCCGTGGTTGCCGGGGCGCCACGGAAAATCGGTCTGCATGTAGTGCAGGGTGTCGTTCATCCAGCCCATGTCCCACTTGTAGTGGAAGCCCAGGCCGCCGTCCTGCGGCGGATAGGTCACGCGCGGCCAAGCGGTGGACTCCTCGGCCATCATCATCACGTCGGGGTAGTGCGCCTCTACAGCGCAGTTGACCTGGCGGATAAACGCGCTGGCGTCCAGGTCCTCCTCGGTACCGTACTTGTTGAACTTCTTTTGGCCCGGATCATCGATGCCAAAGTTGAGGTACAGCATACTGGACACGCCGTCCATGCGAATGCCGTCCACGTGGAAGTTCTCGAGCCAATACAGCACGTTGGAGACCAAGAAGGAGCGGACCTCGCCGCGGGCGAAGTCAAACTTGTGCGTGCCCCAGTTGGGGTGAATCTCGTGCTCAAACAGCATGTGGCCGTTAAAGGTGGCAAGGCCGTGGGAGTCGGCGCAAAAACCGCCGGGTACCCAGTCCATGATCACGCCGATGCCCGCCTTGTGGCACGCATCGATAAAGTGCATGAGCTGCTGTGGGTTGCCGTAGCGCGACGTGGCGGCGTAGTAGCCGGTCGTCTGGTAGCCCCAGGAGCCATCAAAGGGGTGCTCCATGAGCGGCATGACCTCGATATGCGTATAGCCCATGTCGTGCACGTAGTCCACAAGCTCCACCGACAGGTCGTCGTAGGTGTAGAACTCGCCGCGCTGCGCGGGGAAGGGATCCATGGGGCCGGGGTAGTTGCCGTACTCGTCGGGCTCGCCCTGCGGCGCGTCGCCGTGGCGCTTCCACGAGCCAATATGCACCTCGTAGATGTTGAGCGGCTGCGACATGTGGTTGTGGCCGGCGCGGCGCTTGAGCCACGCGGCGTCGTTCCACTTGTAGCCATCGAGGGTCCACAGCACGCTGGCGGTACCCGGAGGGCACTCGGCCTTAAAGGCGTACGGATCGGCCTTGTAGAGCTTTTCGCCCTCGTTGGTCTCGATGAGGTATTTATAGAGCTGACCCTGCTCGGCGCCGGGAATAAAGCCTTCCCAAATAGCGCTCGTATGCACGGGCACCAACGGGCTGGCCTGCTCATCCCAGTCGTTAAATTCGCCAATGACATGGACACTCTTTACATCGGGCGCCCAAACGCAAAAACGCCAGCCGCGCGTACGGTTCTGCGTGTCGGGGTGCGCGCCCATCTTTTCCCAACTACGCTCCCACGTGCCGATGCCAAACAGATAGACATCGTCTTTGGTGAGCTCCGGCGCGTGCGGGGCGGCTTTACGGGTAGCAGGCTTTTTGGTTGCTGGCTTTAGCTTTTTATCGCTCACGTTTGATCCCATCATGACGCGGCAGCGTGTTGCCTTGGTGACTAGATGCGAAAGGTCCTAGGCTGCACGAATCGAAGGGACGGCGAAGTTTCTGTGATTCGTTCCACCTCGCGTGCTCGGTGGAACTTTCGGCAGAAACTACGATAACACCTGTGCGTTAGTTTTATGGACGAAAGCGGATTTGCGGGGGCGTTTAATCGGTAAGCGACATGTTTATACCACTGGCAGAATTGCCGTGGTAAAACTCTTGACAGTTTTACCAATTTGGGTTTCAAAATTGTTTCGCTGACGATTGGTAAAACGATTTTAGCAGGCTGTTTACCATTTGATATTGAAAGGTTCATTTATGCCCCATTCCGCCACTCCCAAGGTTGCTTTTATTTTCGATTGCGATGGCACGCTGGTTAATAGCACCCCCGTTTGGGCTTATGCTCAGCCCGAGTTATTGCACCGGCACGGTGTCGACGTGACGGTCGACGATTTTGCCCAGTTTGAGCATTTGTCGCTGGAGGATGAGTGCCAGGCCTACCACGACACCTGGGGCATTGGCGCGAATGGCGAGGAGCTCTACCGTGAGCTGAGCGACATCCTGATCGATGGCTACTCCAAGGTGCCGCCGCGCGAGGGGCGCCTTGCTTTTTTGGAGCAGGCGAAGGCGGCGGGCATTGCCATGTGCGTTGCCACGTCCACGCCGACCGAGCTGGTGCAGTCCGCGCTCGCTGGTGCCGGGCTCGACGCTTACATGGAGTTTGTTACCACGACAGGCGAGGCGGGACGCTCCAAGCAGTTTCCGGATGTGTATGAACTTGCGCTGCGCCGTCTGGAGGAGCGCCACGGGCACAAGTTTGAGCGCGCTTGGGTGTTTGAGGACGCCGTCTTTGGCCTAAAGAGCTCTGGCACCGCCTGCTTTAAGCGCGTGGGAATCTATGACCCGCACGGCCGCATGAAGCGCGACGACGTTCGAGCTAACTGCGATATCTTTATTGATAGCTATGAGGGCCTAGATTTGGCCCGCGTGCTTTCGTTTGAGGGATAGGCGAGGGCCGTGGCTTGCTAAGTACTTGTGGTCTGCGGCTCGCCCGTGGTGGCGAGCGCGGATCTGTTACGTAGGCTAGCAGGGGAGTGAGACCACGTTGTCGCCGTGGACCGAGGGCTCGACACGCTGCTGGGCGCGGGACTGGGCTGCGATGTATATGTGGGGGATGCCGACACGGTGAGTGATA
>URTW01000235.1 GCA_900550815.1 uncultured Collinsella sp. | reverse complement strand
CGGCGGCGGTCTCTTGGGAAGCGTGCCTGGGGCGCATACTTAAAGTCGGCGCTTTGGTGGATGGGGGTGCGCATGGCTGACGATCAGATTAAGCTCACGTCTATGACTGCCGCGAGCGGTTGAGCCGCTAAGTTGGCCCCCGGAGCCCTCGCCCAGGTCCTGGGCGATTTACCCAATGTGCATAACGACAACTTGCTCGTGGGGTTCGATACCTCTGACGATGCGAGCGTCTTCCGCGTAGGGGAGAACCTGGGGCTTGTGCAGTCCATCGACTTCTTCCCGCCGATGGTCGACGACCCGGTCCTGTTTGGCCAGGTCGCCGCGGCCAACTCGCTGTCGGACATCTACGCCATGGGCGGGCGGCCGCGCCATGCCATGAACTTGCTGTGCATCCCGAGCTGTCTGGGCGTTGAGGTTGCCGGTCAGATTCTGGCGGGCGGCGCCGACAAGTGCGTCGAGGCGGGTTGCTCCATCGCGGGCGGCCATACCATCAACGATGACGAGCCCAAGTACGGCCTGTCCGTGAGTGGTTTTGTCGCGCTCGACCGCATGCTCGCCAACAGCGGCGCGCGCGTGGGCGATGTTCTGCTGCTGACCAAGGCGATCGGCTCGGGCATCATCACCACGGCCATTAAGGGCGAGCTTATCGAGCAGGACGAGGCCGCAGCCATGTTTGACTCGATGCGCACTCTCAACGAGGCTCCGATTCGTCTGGCCGAGGGACTCGAGCTTCACGGCTGTACTGACATTACGGGCTGTGGTCTGATCGGGCATGCGTGCGAGATGGCCGAGGGCTCGGGCGTGCAGGTTGAGCTTGCGTCGGGGGCGGTTCCGCTCTTTGACCAGGTGCTCGACATGGCGCGTCTGGGCATTATCCCCGCGGGCTCCTACCGCAACCAGGACTTCTTTGGCCCGCGCGTGGCTGCCGACGAAGACCTGGAGCCGGGCATGTTGGATGCGCTGTACGATCCGCAGACGTCTGGTGGCCTGCTCATCGCGGCACCTGCTGCCGATGTGGATGAGCTTGCGCGCCGTCTGCATGCCGAAGGACGTATTGCCGCCGTCGTCGGTCGCGTGTGCGAGCCGGTGCCAGGCGGTCCTGCCGTCCACGTTGTTCGCTAGCCCGCACGTTTATGTAACTGTTTACCGTTCTCTAGAACGGTTCTTTCGAAAGGAAAAACTATGTCTACCAAAATTGAAGTCAATGCCATGGGCGATGCCTGCCCGCTGCCCGTCGTCAAGACGCTCAAAGCCCTGAAGCGGCTCGATGGCGAGGGTGCCGTGGTGACCTCGGTCGATAACGAGACTGCCGTCAAGAACATCTCCAAGATGGCGCAGGAGAAGGGCTGCACGGCCTCGGTCGAGAAGGTTTCTGACGCCGAGTGGCACGTGACCGTGGCGACCTCTGGCGCCGTTGCCGTGGCCGATCCTGAGCAGGATGGCGCTGCCTTCTGCGACGCCAGCGCCGGCAAGGGCAAACTCGTCATTTCCGTCTACACCGATTGCATGGGCCGTGGCGACGACGAGCTGGGCCACAAGCTCATGAAGGCCTTCATCTTTGCCGTGACACAGCAGGAGGAGCTGCCCTCGACCATGCTGTTCTATAACGGCGGCGCCAAGCTCACCGTCGAGGGCTCACCGGTGCTCGACGACCTGAAGGGCCTGGCGGAGCAAGGTGTCGAGATTCTCACCTGCGGGACCTGCCTGGACCACTATGGCATTAAAGACCAGCTTGCGGTGGGCGAGGTCACCAACATGTACGTGATCGTGGAGAAGATGGAGCAGGCCGTGCGCGTCGTGCGCCCGTAGCGTATTGGTTGGAGTTGCCATGAGGGAGAAGCGCCCGGCGCTTGTCATCACGTTTCCCACCACGGCGGCCGCCATGGGCTGCGAGTCCCTATGCATCGAGCGCGGCCTTCCTGGGCGAACGATTCCCGTGCCCGGGGAGGTCGCTGCCGGCTGCGGTCTGGCGTGGAAGGCGTTGCCTGCCGATGAGGAACTGCTGCGCGGCGAACTTGCCGAGGCGGGTGTTCCCACCGAGGGCTATACCGTGATCGATATGTGGGAGGTCGTGCGATGATCTATCTGGATAACGCGGCGACGACCATGCACAAGCCGCAGACGGTCATCGATACCGTGACGCAGGCGATGTGCTCGCTCGGCAATGCCGGGCGCGGCGCCACGTCGGGTGCCCTCGATGCCGCTCGTACGATTCACGCTTGCCGCGCCAAGCTTGCGCGCCTTTTTGGTTGCCCGAGGGCGGACCATGTGTGCTTTACGCCCAACTCCACGGCGGCGCTCAACACCGCCATCAATGGCGTGGTGCGCCCCGGCGACCGCGTGGTCACGACGGTACTCGAGCACACCTCCGTGCTGCGTCCGCTCAACCGCCTGACGGTAGAGCGGGGCGTGACCGTTGAGCATACGGGCTGTGATACCAACGGCGTGCTCGACTACGACGAGCTCGAGCGGTTGGTCACGCCGGGTACGCGTGCCGTGGTGGTGACGCACGCCTCCAATGTGACCGGCAACTCGGTCGACATTGCACGCGTAGCGGCCATGGCCCATGCGGCCGGCGCACTTGTGATTGTCGATGCCTCGCAGTCTGCCGGCACGGCGCATATCGATATGCAGGCCATGGGGCTCGACGTCGTGTGCTTTACCGGCCACAAAGGGCTGATGGGTCCGCAGGGCACTGGCGGCCTGGCCGTGGCGGAGGGCGTCGACGTGGCGCCCTGGGCCATGGGCGGCACCGGTGTACACAGCATCGATGAGCTGCAGCCACTGGAGTGGCCCC
>URTW01000234.1 GCA_900550815.1 uncultured Collinsella sp. | reverse complement strand
GGCGGCCACGCCCAGTGGCCCGGCAAGAGCACCGATGTGAACGACCACGGTACGCCCGACATGTGCGCTGGTGGCAAGTTCACCTCCAAGGACGGCCGCGCCAACCTGATGGCGCACGACTGGGAGGCGCCCTCCGAGCTTCCCGACGATGAGTACCCGCTCATCCTGTGCACCGTCCGCGAGGTCGGCCACTACAGCTGCCGCTCGATGACCGGCAACTGCAAGACGCTGGCGCTGCTTGCCGACGAGCCCGGCTTTGTCCGCATGAATCCCGCGGACGCCCAGGCGCGCGGCATCAAGAATGGCGACATCGTCTCGATTCACAGCCGCCGCGGCCAGGTATACAGCCGCGCCGACGTGAGCGATCGCATCAACAAGGGCACGGTCTACATGACCTACCAGTGGTGGATCGGCAAGTGCAACGAGCTGACCATTCACAAGGTCGACCCGGTCTCGCACACGCCCGAGGACAAGTTCTCCGCCTGCCAGGTCGACGCTATCGCCGACCAGGTCTGGGCCGAGGGCGAGGTGGAGCGTCAGTACACCGAGCTCAAGCAGGCTCTGGTGGACGCCGCCGCTCCCCAGGACGTTGAGCCCGGCGCCGCCAAGTTCGACGACGAGACGCACGTGAATCAAATCGTGTAGTCCCGTTCTCGTTGGCTTTTTGGGCCGGGCGTCCCGTACGTTCGGGAGCCCGGCCCGTTATTTTGAAAGGAAGTGGGGATGAACCGCTTCATCGACATCAACCCGGAGAGGTGCATCGGCTGCGGAACATGTCAGTCCGCCTGTGCCGACGCCCACCGGATGCAGGGTCTTCAGGATACGCCGCGCCTGGCGCTCGTGAAGACCGGCGGTATTTCGGCCGCCCTTGCCTGCCACCATTGCGAGGGTGCCCCCTGCGCCGAGGTCTGCCCGGTGAATGCCATCGAGCACGATGGCGACCGCATCCACGTCAAGGAGCAGGAGTGCATCGGGTGCAGGCTGTGCGCCATCGCGTGCCCCTTCGGAGCCATCCATCCCGATGGCACGTCTATCGCCGGTGTCGCAGGCATGTGCGACCCGACGCCTTCGTATCCTAAGTCCCTGAGTAGCCTGCTTACGTGGGCTCCTGGCCAGTACACCTGCGCCGTCAAGTGCGACCTGTGCGCCTTCGATCCGGACGGCCCGCATTGTGTGGCGGCGTGCCCCACCAAGGCGCTGACCGTCATGGGCGGCGCGGCCGATCGCGAGCTCGACGAGGCCAAGCCGCTGCGCTCGATCGAAAACGGTCCGGTCGTCGACGTTACCGCTGTGGCCCAGGGCCTGTCCGAGAAAGCAGAAGGGAGCGTAAACAATGGATAGCATGACGCTGTTTATCGCATCGCTTGCCGTCTCGTGCATCGGTGCGCTCGCCTCGGTTCTGCTGATCAAGGCCGATAACGCCGCCAAGACCGCCGGCTGCCTTATCGGCGCCGTCGCCGCGGTGCTTTCGTTTGTGGCCGGTATCCAGGCCGTGCTGGGCGATGTCACGTCGGTCGACACCATCGTGTTCTTCCCGTTTGCCCATTTCCAGCTGCTGCTCAATCAGCTGTCCGGCCTGTTCGTGGCGCTCATCTCGGTGCTCGCGTTTGCCGGTTCGATCTACGGTCTCAACTACTTTGATGAGTACCCGGGCAAAAAGGGCCGTGCCGGCTTCTTCTTTAACACCTTCGTGGCGTCCATGATGCTCGTCATCACCGCCGACAACGTGTTTTGGTTCCTGGTCGCCTTTGAGCTCATGTCGCTGACCTCGTACTTCCTGGTCGTGATCGAGGAGAACGAGAACTCCATTCATGGCGGTTGGCTCTACTTTGTGATCGCGCACGTGGGCTTTGTGCTCATCATGGCGAGCTTCCTCACCATGACCAACTTCGCCGGCGGCTCGTTTGCCTTTGCGGATTTCCGCGCCACGCAGTTTAGCCCCGCGGTCGCATCCGTGTGCTTTGTGCTCGCCTTCTTTGGCTTTGGTGCCAAGGCCGGTATCATCCCGCTGCACGGCTGGCTGCCCAAGGCACATCCCGAGGCGCCGTCCAACGTGTCGGCCCTCATGTCCGGCGGCATGATCAAGATCGGTATCTTCGGCATCCTCAAGGTTGGTCTCGACCTGCTCTCCGCCTCGGGCGTTCAGGTCTTGTGGGGCCTTATGGTCATGGTCTTCGGTGCGATCTCGTCGGTCCTCGGCGTGGCCTTCGCCCTGCAGGAGCATGACATCAAGCGCCTGCTGGCCTATCACTCCGTCGAGAACATCGGCATCATTCTGCTCGGCGTCGGCGCCTCCATGGCCGCCATGGCGCTCAACTCGGTTGGCATCGCCGTCCTGGCCCTGATGGCCGCCCTCTACCACACGCTCACCCCCGCCATGTTCAAGGGCGCGCTGTTCCTCGGCGCGGGCTCCCTGCTCTATGCCACGGGTACGCGCAACATGGAGAAGATGGGCGGTCTGTTCCGCCGCATGCCGGTCACGGCCGTCTGCTTCCTCATCGGTGCCCTTGCCATCTCGGCCATCCCGCCGCTCAACGGCTTCGTTTCCGAGTGGTTCACCTACCAGTCCCTGTTCAGCATCTCGACGCTCTCCGACCCGGTCGTCATGGTGTTCGCCGTCGCCTCCGCGGCCGCCCTCGCCATCACCGGTGCCCTGGCCGTCACGTGCTTCGTGAAGGCCTACGGCGTCTCGTTCGCGAGCAGCCCTCGTTCCCAGGAGGCCGCGAACGCCAAGGAGTCCCCGGCTCCGATGTAGTTCTCGCAGATGCTCCTCGCGGCCATCTACGTGGTACTGGGAATCGGCTCC
>URTW01000233.1 GCA_900550815.1 uncultured Collinsella sp. | reverse complement strand
CGGCGTCGTTGCTCGCGTGTTGCCGTGGCTGCGGGGTGTGCGCTGCGGGCACCGACTCAACACCTCGATTACCGCCCCAAGCTCAGCCCCTTCAACCCCTCAAACGACAGAAACCCCGGCAGCTCTTCGCAACTGCCGGGGTTTCCGCGGAAAAGGGGGACATGATCCTCAAGCGAACGGCAAAGGGGCAAACCGTTTTCGCTCAACTGCTTTATGCCCCTTGCTCGCGGACTCAATCAGTGCGCATGCGGCAACACAAAGCCGCTACACCTGTGACGGAGCTATGAAGTGGTATCTATTGCCGGAGCGGGCTATGCCAAGGAGTGTCCCAGATTGCCGGCAGATAAGGAACGTCCCCAGGTGTCGGCCGCGGGCGTGACTTTCGTCCCGTTTGATACTCCGCTGGCCTAGATGTTCGTCATGTGCGCCCGTAAACGTGTGACAATGGCGTTGCTGGTATCACAGACAAAGGATGTGCCTATGAACGCCCCCGTTGCCAAAACCTGTCGGCAGCGCTGCCTGTTTGCGCGATTCGCTTCCGTCTGCGCGCTCGTCGCGCTTGCGTTGTTGCTGCTGCCTGCCGCCGCGCACGCCGACGGCTACTCCATGACCCAAACCTACATCAGTGCCACGGTCGAGGCCGATGGATCGCTGACCGTTGTCGAGGGACGCCAGTTTGATTTCGACGACGACATCAACGGCGTGTTTTGGGAGATCAATACGGGCACCAACCAGCAGGGCGGCACGGCGGACGTTGACGTGCTGAGTGTCGAGGAAGAGGACACCGCGTTTAACAAAGTCGATAGCGCGAACAAGGGCGATTCTGGCGTCTACACGGTCGAGCAGGCCGGTGACGGCGTAAGGATTAAGGTGTTCAGCCCCCACGAGAGCGGCGACAGCGCGATCTATTACGTGAGCTACACCATGACCGGTGCGGTTATGAACTGGGCCGATACCGCCGAGCTCTACTGGAAGTTCGTGGGCGACGGCTGGTCTGCGGATTCCGACGATGTCGAGATGGAAGTGCGCTTCGCAAATGCCGCTGCCGGGACGGCGGCCGTCAAAGGCGATAACTTCCGCGCATGGGGCCACGGTCCGCTGGCGGGCGACGTGTCGCTCGATGAGGACGAGCCCATGGTCACCTATACCATTCCCTGCGTGCATCAGGGCGAATTCGCCGAGGCACGCATCGCCTTCCCCAGCGACTGGGTGCCGCAGCTTGCCGCCTCGGGCGAAGAGCGCATGTCAACGATCCTGAGCGAAGAGAAGGAATGGGCCGACGAAGCTAACGCCCGCCGCGCTCACGCTCGCATGATTGCCGATGCACTTGCCGTGCTAAGTGTTGTTGCGGCGGTGGCCTTTACCGGCACAATCGTTATGCTCAAGCTGCGCAAGCGCAAGCCCAAGCCGCTTTTCCAGGACGAATATTTCCGCGATGTGCCCTCGGCCGACCATCCCGCCGTGCTTTCGGCCCTCATGAGCTGGAACGAGGTGCCCGATCAGGCATATATCGCCACGCTCATGAAGCTCACTGACGACCGTGTGATCAAGCTGGAGCAGGCGACCGTGACCAAGGCCAAGAAGGGTCTGTTGGGGCGTGAAAAAGAAGAGCAGACGTATCGCGTGACGGTGAGTGATGCGGGCTGGAAGTCGGCCAAGGGCATTGACCACATGGTGCTCAAGGTCTTCTTTGCCGGTGCTAAGCCTGACGAGAACGGTGACCGTTCGCGCACGTTCGACGAGCTGCAGCACTACGTCAAGCAGCACGCTACACCCGTGGGTGATAAGCTCGAGGACTATCAGAACACCGTTAAGGGCAAGCTGGCCGATAGCGAGTACGTTGCCTCGGACGGCATTGTTGCAATGGTGTTTTGCCTGGTTCTTGGTATCCTGATTGCCTTTGTTCCCGTGGGATCCATTTTCTTTACCGATGGCGCACAGGCGAACATTACCGCCGCGGTTATCTCGGTGCCGATTGTGCTGGTGGGTATCGGCGTGGGCCTTACGTTTCGCCGCTTTACGCCGGAGGGCGCCGAGGTGGCGGCTCGCTGCAAGGCACTTAAGCATTGGCTCGAGGACTTCACTCGTCTAAAGGAAGCCGTCCCGGGCGATCTGGTGCTGTGGAACAAGCTGCTGGTGATGGGCGTGGCGCTGGGTGTTTCCAAGGAAGTGCTGCGTCAGCTTGCCGAGGCCGTGCCGCCCGAGGTGCGCGAGGCCGACGGCTTCTATGACAATTATCCCTGCTACTGGTGGTACTACCATCATTACGGTATCGAGTCTCCGCTCGATTCGTTCGATGACGTGTATCACGAGAGCATCCGTGAGCTGGCGTCGAGCTCCGACAGCTCGGGCGGCGGCGGAGGCGGCGGCTTCTCTGGCGGCGGAGGCGGCGGCGTCGGCGGAGGCGGCGGCGGAACGTTCTAGCGCGCTCTGATTTTTGGGATGGATCTTCTCCGGCGACTGTTGGCGGAAAATCTATCCCATTTTTATGCTTTGAAATGGGTCTATCTTTCCGTTACGGATTCCCACACAGGGGGCAGTGGGCAAAAAATGCCAAATATGAGTACTGTTGCCATTATAGTGACATATATTTGCACTAAATAATGGGCTCCTAATGAGATTATCTCTCGTTAGGGGCCCATTTTATTGAACATTTGTGGAAATACGTCAGCTCGCCTGACTGGCTGCTATGTCTAAAAGCCTCTAAAATGCCCCAAATCGCTGCTACTAAAAAGGTAACAGTACTCATATTTGATGTTTTTTGCCCACAGCTATTTGCAGACCCCTCTATAGGGCGACGCCAACGA
>URTW01000232.1 GCA_900550815.1 uncultured Collinsella sp. | reverse complement strand
GAGGTCATCCCCTCCAACATGCCAGTGCAGCGCGTGGACCACGAGGACCTGGTGTACCGCACCATTCAGGCCAAGTACAACGCCGTCGCCGACGATGTCGAGCGACATCACGCCAAGGGCCAGCCGGTCCTGGTGGGCACCGTCTCCATCGAGAGTTCCGAGAAGCTGTCCGCCGCCCTTACCAAGCGCGGCATCGCACACGAGGTCCTCAACGCCAAGCACCATGAACGCGAGGCCCACATCGTTGCCCAGGCCGGACGCTACGGCGCCGTGACCATCGCTACTAACATGGCTGGGCGTGGTACCGACATCCTGCTGGGCGGCAACCCCGACGAGCTGGTGCGCGAGCGCCTGGAGTACGAGGGTCTGACCATGGAGGATGTGACGCCCGAGCAGCTCGAGCAGTTTAACGCCGAGGCCAAGGAGACTTGCAAGGCCGAGCGCGAGCGCGTGCTTGCCGCCGGTGGCCTGACCGTTATCGGCACCGAGCGCCACGAGTCCCGCCGTATCGACAACCAGCTGCGCGGCCGCTCCGGCCGTCAGGGCGATCCGGGCGAGACCCAGTTCTACCTGTCGCTCGAGGACGACCTCATGCGCCTGTTCGGTGGCGACAAGATGGACCGCGTCTCCAAGATGATGGTCACGGCCGACATGGGCGACGACATGCCCATCCAGCACAAGATCATCTCCAAGGCCGTCGAGAGCGCCCAGCACAAGGTCGAGAGCATCAACTTCTCCATGCGTAAGAGCGTCCTTGAGTACGACGACGTCATGAACAAGCAGCGCCAGGTCATCTACGCCGAGCGCAATAAGATTCTGGACGGCAAGGACCTGACCGACCACATCACCGAGGTCATGCACGATACCGTCTACCGTTGCGTGCAGGAGTTCTGCACCAAGGACAGCCACGATGGTGAGCGCGACCTGGAGGGCCTGCGCAAGTGGGTTGTGGAGCTCACCGGTCACATCGATACGCCGAAGTTCCCCGACGAGGATTTTGAGGCCCTGGCTGCCGATGTCCTGGCTTACGTAGAGAAGTGCTACAACATGAAGGCCGAGCGCTTGGGCGAGGACCTGATGCGCGAGCTCAACACCCAGGTCATGCTGCGCGTCATCGATACCCGCTGGATGAACTACCTGCAGGAGATGGACTACCTCAAGACCGGCATCGGCCTGCGCGGCTTTGGCCAGCGCGACCCGCTGGTCGAGTACAAGACCGAGGCCTACGGCGCGTTCCAGATACTCGTCGATACCATGTATGAGGATTACCTGCGCACGGTTCTGCGCATCGAGATCAAGGCTGCCCCGCGTGCCGTGGAGCACAAGGAGGAGCCCGCGCTCGAGGGCGCGCGCTTCTCCGGTCCTGCCGAGGTCGATGGTGACAACGGCGACTCGGTGCTGCGCAAGCAGGCACAGGTGCAGGCCCGCACGGCTGTCCAAGGCGGACCGGCTGCCGTCAACAACGGTGGCAAGGTGACCACCTATCGCAAGTCCGAGAGCGACGATCCGTACGTCAACGTGGGCCGCAACGACCCGTGCCCCTGCGGTAGCGGCAAGAAGTTTAAGTACTGCCACGGCAGGAATCGTTAATGGCTGAGGCTTTAGAGGTAACGCCCGCCGAGCTGGACGCGTTCGCGGACCGGCTCGGCGAGGTCGAGTCGTATCTCCATTTGGACGAAAAGCGCACGCGCGTGACCGAGCTCGAGGCCAAAAGTGTTGCCCCTGGCTTTTGGGATGACGCCGACGCCGCCCGTGCCACCATGGAGGAGATCGCGCGCACCAAGGAAGATATCGCTGCCGTGGACACCGCGCGCGGCGAGCTTTCCGATGCCCGCGCCGCGCTGGAGCTTGCCGAGGAGATGGGGGATGACCCCGACGCCGTCGCCCTTCGCGAGGAGGCTACAGCCACGTCTGAGCGCCTGGCCCGTGCCATCGATGAGCTCGTGCTTTCGAGCTGGTTTACCGGTGAGTTCGATCACGGCGATGCCATTGTGACCATCAAGCCCGGACAGGGTGGTCTGGAGGCCCAGGACTGGACCTTCATGCTCTTTAAGATGTACATGAAGTACTGCCAGCGTCGCGGCTGGAAGGTCACCATCAACGACTGTCCCGCGGCCGAGGTCATCGGCATCGACCGTGCGACCTTTACCGTCGAGGGCAAGGACGCATTTGGCATGCTGCGCGCCGAGGCCGGCGTCCACCGCTTGGTTCGCATTAGCCCCACCGACGACAAGAAGCGCCGCCAGACCACGTTTGCCGGCGTCGAGGTCATCCCCGTGCTACCCGATGATATCGACATCGAGATCAGCCCCGATGACATCCGCGTGGACGTGTACCACGCGAGCGGCCCGGGCGGTCAGGGCGTCAACACCACCGACTCCGCCGTGCGCGTGACGCATTTCCCCAGCGGCATTGTGGTCACCTGCCAAAACGAGCGCAGCCAGATCCAGAACAAGGCCGCGTGCATGCAGATCCTCAAGGCTCGCCTGTACGAGATCGAGCTCGAAAAGCGCGCCGAGGCGCTCGATGAGATTCGCGGACCCAAGACCACGATTGGTTTTGGCAACCAGATTCGCAGCTACGTGCTCTACCCGTACCAGATGGTCAAGGACCTACGCACGGGCGTGGAGACCAGCAATGTCGAGGCCGTTCTTGACGATGGCGACCTGGACCCGTTTGTTATTGGCTACCATCGCTGGGCCACCGGCAACGCTGACGCGGAGACCCCGTCTGCTTAAACCGCCCGGGATTATGTGGAAATGGATTAAAACCCTCCGAGCGGTGTGGTATTGTATCCAGAGCAAACACTGCGCAGGAGAGGTTTATGTCAGGCGAATCGGTA
>URTW01000231.1 GCA_900550815.1 uncultured Collinsella sp. | reverse complement strand
CTAGATGGGCTGCGTCGAGATGGGCGCTGACATCTTCCGTCTGTGGGTCGCCTCCGTCGTCACCAGCGCCGACGTCTCCATCGACCATGAGATTCTCGCTCGTACGTCCGATGCCTACCGTCGTTTCCGCAACACGCTGCGCTTCCTGCTCTCTGAGCTCGAGGGTCAGTTTGAGCCCGAGACCGACGGCGTCGCCTTTGCCGACTTGCTGCCGCTCGACAAGCTCATGGTTGCCCGCCTGACTCAGGTCCAGGCCGAGGTCGACGATGCTTATGCCAGCTACGAGTTCCCGCGCGCTTACCGTGCGCTCTACGACTTCGTGGTTACCGAGCTCTCCAACGTGTACCTCGACGCCCTGAAGGACCGTCTGTACTGCGACAAGCCCGGCTCGCTCGAGCGCCGCAGCGCCCAGACCGTGCTGGCCGAGCTCTTCTCGATGCTCGTGCGCGACCTGCAGCCGATCCTGTCCTACACGGTCGACGAGGCCATGGCCTATGCGCCCGCCGGCTGCGTCGATCACCAGAAGTACGCCGCGCTACTCGATTGGTACAAGTCGCCCATCACGGTCGACGAGGCCAATGAGTTCGGGGGCGTGCTCGAGGCTTCGCTCGCGCTCCGTAGCGCCGTGACCAAGGCCCTTGAGGATGCCCGTTCTGCCGGCACCTTCACTAAGAGCCAGCAGGTCCGCGTCAAGGCGGTCGTTCCCGCCGAGATGTACGCGCTGCTGACCGGCGACAAGGCCGTCGACCTGGCCGAGTTCTACATCGTCTCCGATGTTGAGCTGACCCCGGGCGAGGAACTCTCCGTTGCCATCGAGGCAGCCGAGGGCGAGTGCTGCGACCGTTGCTGGAACTACCGCACCACCGTCGGCGAGTACAACGGCCACGCGCATATCTGCAAGCGCTGCGCGAATGCCCTGTAGGTTCCGCCGTTCTTCCGAACGGCGGACCTGCCGACGCTGCGCGGGCCGCATTTGGACAATCTGACGTTCAATTTCAAGGGCGCGACCAGAAGGTCAGCGCCCTTTCATTTCACGTCACCTTGCTCGCTTGGGGCCGTTTTCGCTGACGTTGACGGAACATCGAGGTTATTCAAGTCGGTACTTTAGTGGGCTGGATTGCGGTGCAACGCTGGTTGTTGCTACAGTAGCGGGGCGTGCCGGGGGTCCGGTGCGCCCCGTTTTTATTTGACCATGAGGCGGCACGCAGCCATACGCGTGCGGACACCACGCCCAGATTGAGTGCGAGGATGTTCCATGGCCCAATACGCTGCCAACGAAATCGAAAACTTGCCCGATAGCCCTGTAGCCCGTGAGGATTTGGGCGCGGGCGGTATTCCCCGGGGCGCCGGCGCTCGCTCGCCGCTGTTCTGGAAAGTTCTGCTACTTTCGGTGGCGGTCATCTGGGGCTACTCCTTTACCACAATGAAGGACGCACTCGGCACCATTCCGGTGTTCGCGCTGCTCTATGTACGCTTTCTGCCCGCAGCGTTGGTCATGTTTGCCGTCTTCCACAAGCGCATCATTGCACATTTCAACGCTCGCAACCTGATCGTTGGCCTGAGTATGGGCGTGCTCATGTGGGCGGCCTATGCGTTGCAGACGGTCGGTCTGGCACATACTACGGCGGGCAAGAATGCTTTTTTGACGGGCACGTACTGCATCCTTGTGCCGTTCGCGAGCTATTTTCTGAGCGGCGAAAAACTCACCCGCTATAACCTGGGCGCGGCACTGCTGTGCTTGGCGGGCATTGGGTTGGTGGCGCTCGATAGCGTTGAATTCAACATCGGTGACGTCATTACGCTGGCGGGTGCGGTCTTTTTCGCCATCCAGATGGCGGTGACCGCCAAGTACGGTCGCAAAATGGACATCAACGTCATCACGTTTTGGATGTTTGTGGGCAACGGCGTGCTGAGCCTGGCAACGTCGCTGCTATTCGAGACCCAAGCGCCTCTGTCCGTGTGGACGCCGAGCTTTATCACTGCGATGGCGTTTCTCTCGGTGGGCTGCACATGCGTGGCTCTGCTCATCCAACACGTCGGCCTGGCGCATGTCCCGGCTTCGACGGGCTCGCTGCTCCTTTCGATGGAGTCGCCCTCGGGTGTGCTGTTCTCGGTGTTGTTGATGGGGGAGGCGCTCACCTCGCGCCTGCTCGCCGGCTTCGCGCTCATCTTCTTGTCGATTATCTTGAGCGAGACGCATTTCGATTTCTTGCGCCGAAAATCTCGCCCGCAATTGTAAACAACTTGTTGCGCCGCCCTCCCGGGGCGGCATTTTTTATGCGTCGCCCTTAAAGTAGTACTTTGCACTTTACGCTATCAAAGTGCTTGCTGCAAAAACGTTACTGGAGGGCATCTATGGCACCAGCACTGTCCGATCTTCAACCGCAATCAGCGCCCAAGGCCACCGCGGCGGCGCAGGCCGCTAGCGGTGACGGTCTTGTTGCAGAAGCTCAGGCTTTTGCAGACGAGCTCGCTGCGTGGCGACACGATTTACACCAGATGCCCGAGCTGGGCAATAGCCTCCCGCAGACCTCTGCGTATATTCAAGCGCGCCTGACCGAGATGGATATCCCATTTGCCACGCTCGTCGATGGTTCCTGTGTTGTGGGCCTTGTCGGCGCCGGTGCCGTCGCGGCCCAGGGCAATGGCGTCTGCACGGACGAACAGGCCGGTACGGTCGTTATGCTGCGTGGCGACATGGATGCCCTGCCCGTTGCCGAAGAGTCAGGCGAGCCTTTCGCCTCTACGAACGGCTGCATGCACGCATGCGGACACGATATGCACGCGACGGCGCTGCTTGGTGCAGCCCGTATGCTCAAGGCGCGCGAGGCGACGCTTGTCGACGCCAAAGCCACAGTTTACTTGCTGTTCCAGCCGGGCGAGGAAACCTTTGAGGGTGCCCGCGCCGCCCTCGCCGA
>URTW01000230.1 GCA_900550815.1 uncultured Collinsella sp. | reverse complement strand
TGGGCGGCATCGCCATTTCGTTCACCTACGTCAATATCATCTATGCGCTGTCCACCACGTTTAAGCATATCGGCAAGGCTATCGGCGTCATTCTCGTCATCGTGCAGATCCCGGGTTCGTCGGGCATGTACCCCATCGAGATGATGCCCGGCTTCTTCCAGTGGCTGCACCCGCTGCTGCCCTTCACCTATGGCATCAACCTGCTGCGCGAGACCGTCGGTGGCATGTATTCGTTCAACTACCTGTTCAACCTGTGCATCCTGGGCGTGTTCCTTATTATCGCGCTCTTTATCGGTCTGCAGCTGCGCCCGTTGCTGCTCAACCTCAACCTGCTCTTTGATAAGCAGCTTTCCACGACGGGCCTCATGATCTGCGAGTCCAACGACCTGCCGCGCCAGCGCTATTCGCTGCGCACGGCCATGCGCGTCATGCTCGATTCGGATTCGTACCGTCGCGAGCTGCTCGATCATGCCGTGGCGTTTGAGCATCGCTACCCGTACTACATCAAGGGCGGTTTTGCCGCCGTGGTAGGCGTGCAGGTTCTGCTCTTTGTGCTTTCGACGGTGCTCGATATCGACAATAACGGCAAGATCATCCTGCTCGTTATCTGGATCATTTCGGTTATCGCCATCTGTGGCTGGCTCATCAACATCGAGTACATCCGTGCGAGCCTCAATACCCAGATGCGTATCTCGGCGCTTTCGGACGAGGACCTTCGCCGCGAGATGCGCGAGCACACGGCTGCCATCCCTGCTGCCCGTCGCATGTTTGGTCTCAACGCCAGCGAGCGGGGCACCAAGGACAGCGAACAGCCCACGAGCCGTCTGCCGCATATCGGTGCGCATCGTAAGGCTCAAGATGTCGACGACGTTGACAACGTAAGCGGAAACGACGGGGACACCACCCCGCTTGGCAAGCACTCTAAAGGAGGTGAGGCATAAATGAAAAACATCCTGCACCTGTTTAAGCGCGATGTCCAAAACGTGTCTCGCTCCGTGATCGGCTTGGTTGTTGTGATGGGCCTGATCATCGTGCCGTGCCTGTACGCGTGGTTTAACATCGCCGGAAGCTGGGATCCCTACGGCAATACCGGCAACCTTAAAATTGCAGTGGTCAACACCGACGAGGGCTACGAGAGCGATCTGATTCCCGTCGAGGTCAACGTGGGCGAAAACGTAACCGCCACTCTGCGCGGCAACGAGAACTTCGACTGGGTCGTTCTCAACGACCGCGATAAGGCGATTGAGGGCGTTAAGTCGGGCGCGTACTACGCTGCCGTCGTTATCCCTAAAACGTTTAGCGCCGATATGATGACGCTTTTCTCGACTGAGGTGAAGCACGCCGATATCGAGTTCTATGAGAACCAGAAGGCCAACGCCATCGCGCAGATCGTGACCGAGAAAGGCTCGAGCGCCGTCCAGAGTCAGGTCAACGAGACCTTTACCAAGACCATCACGACTATCGGTCTTAAAACCGTGTCCAGCCTGCTCGACTATATGAGCACCGACCAGGTGAGCAACTTTATCGCCAATCTGTCCTCTACGCTGGGCGATTCGGTCGAGGACCTGCAGGACGTTCAGGCGAGCGCGAAGTCGCTCGCGGGCATTTTGAGCTCTACGTCCGATTCGCTGACATCGGCGGGCGGCATGCTCAAGCAGACGGGCACCGTCGATGAGTCGACGAAGCAGCTGATGGAGCACGCCAAGAGCGGCATCAATGATTCCAAGGAAGCGCTCAAGGCCGCCAGCGATGCCGTTGACGCGGCGATTGACGGAAGCGCGGGCTCGTTCGACAACGTGTCCGCCGAGCTTGCGAAGGCATTCGATGCCGCGAATCAGCATGTTGACCTTACGGTGTCTCAGCTCAACGAAGCCGCAGCGGCGCTCAATACGCGTGCTGACGATATCGATGCGATGGCCGATCGGCTCCGCAACCTTGCCGACCAGGTGAGTGATGACAAGCTCAAAGACGGCCTTAAGTCCGCTGCGACGTCGCTGGGCAGAATTGCCGTGGAGTACCGCAACAATGCGAAGGACCTGACGGCGACCGCAAAGTCCCTTTCGGACAGCATGGCGGAGGTCAACAACTCGCGCGCCGAGGTCGACCAGGCCATCGCCGATGCCAAAGCGGGTATCTCGGGTGCCAAGTCCGACTACGATTCTACGTTCTCGGTTAAGGCCAAGGAGCTCAAGAAGACCATTTCGGGCGTCCTGGATTCCCTGAACGGTATCTCGGGTGACTTGGATAGCGCCGTGAGCGGTCTGACCGACGCCTCTGGTTCGCTCGCGAAGGGTCTCTCCAAGGCTGCAAGGCTCGTCAACAAGGCTTCCGATCAGCTGGGCGAGGCGTCGGACAAGATCAGCGCCTTTAAGGACGAGCTTGATAGCGCTCTGATCTCGGGTGACCTGGCCATGATTAAGACAATGATTGGCAGCGACCCCGAGGGCCTCGCCGTGTCGCTTTCCGGCCCTGTCGCACTCGACCGCAAGCCGGTCTATCCGATCCGCAACTACGGTTCGGCCATGGCGCCGTTCTACACGATTCTGTCGCTCTGGGTCGGCTCGATTGTTCTGGCGGCCATGATGAAGGTCTCGGTTGACGATGAGCTTATCAACGAGCTCATTCCCGTGCGCCTGCACGAGATCTACTTGGGCCGTTATCTGTTCTTTGGCGGCCTGGCCTTGCTGCAGGCGACGCTCGTGTGCGCGGGCGACATTCTGTTCTTTGGTATTCAGTGCGACGACCCGCTGCAGTTTGTGCTGGCGGGCTGGGTCGCGAGTCTCGTGTTCTCCAATATCGTCTACACGCTTACGGTGTCGTTTGGAGATATCTGCAAGGCGCTCAACGTCGTGCAGAAGGTCATGCAGGTTGGCGGATCAGGCGGCACGTTCCCAAACGAGATGAACGGCCCCGAGTTCCAAGCAATC
>URTW01000229.1 GCA_900550815.1 uncultured Collinsella sp. | reverse complement strand
AAACGCTCTTCTTATGACCGACGTCCACGTGAAAACCGATCAGGCCAAAGACGAGCGAGGGGATGCCGGTCAAAAGCTCAATGAGCGGCTGAAAGATCTTAGTGCCAAACTTAGGGCTAATCTCGACCGCAAAGATGGCAGAGCCGATGGCGATGGGCAGCGCGATGAGCGTGGAGAGCACCATGACCGCAAACGAGGTGACGATCAGAGGCAGGGCGCCGGTGTAAGGCAGACCGTATTCGGCTGTGTTGGCCAGGTCCCACTTGGTGCCGGTGAAGAACTCGACGACCGAAACGCCATCCTTGAAAAAAGCCGAGAGGCCCTTTTGGGCGACCATAAAGATGAGCGCGGCAACGACAAGCGTCACGAGCGCTACGCACGCGCCCGTGACGCCCAGGCCCACGTTCTCAAGGTCGCGCTTTGGCAGCTGTTTTGCCATTGCAAGCCTTTCCGGGGCGATTACTTATTTAGCAGAGACCTTGCCGCTGGCGTCCTTGACGACCTTCATGGCAGAGACAGGGATAAAGCCCTGCTCCTCGACAAGCTTGCCCTGGACGTCGTCGGAAAGCATAAAGTCCAGGAAGGCCTTGGTGGCCTCGTCGGCGTCCTTGGCGCAGTACATGTGCTCGGTCGCCCAGATCTTGAAGGAGTCGTCGGTGACGTTCTTGCTCTTGGGCTCGACACCCTCGACCTTGACGGCGTTGAACTTGGAATCGTCAAAGTGCGAGAAGTCGAGGTAGGAAATGGCGTTGTCGGTACTGGCCATCTGGGTCTGGACGTCGCCGGACTTGTCGAGCTCGGCGTCGCCCTTAAAGTCGACGGCCTCGTCGCCAAAGACGGCGGCCTCGAAGGTGGCGCGGGTACCGGAGCCGGCCTTGCGGTTGAGGACAACGATCTTGGCGTCGTCGCCGCCGACCTCCTTCCAGTTGGTGCTCTGGCCGGAGAAGATGCCCTTGAGCTGCTCGAGGGACAGGTCGTCGACCTTGACGTTCTTGGAGACGACGGGACCCATGCCCACGACAGCAACCTCATGGTCGACGAGGTTCTTGACCTGGTCGGCCTCGAGCTTGGTCTCGGCGAAGACGTCGGAGTTACCAATGGTGACGGTGCCGGCGGCGACAGCGGTCAGACCCTTGCCCGAACCGTTGCCCGAGCCGGAGACGGAGACGTCGGGGTTGGCGTCCATGAACTTCTCGGCAGCAGCCTCGACGAGAGCCTGGAACGAGGAGGCGCCGTCGTAGGTCACCTCGCCGGAGACGGACTCGGCAGCAGCGGCGCTACCCTTGTCGGCGGCGTCGGATGCGCCGGAGCCGCCGCAACCACCGAGGCCGAGACCGCCGATGCTGGCGAGCCCACCAGCGAGGCCGAGGAACTGACGACGAGAATAAGCCTGAGCGAGCATGATCTTCCTTTCATACATGCGAATCGCGGGCACCCTGCCCGCTTTGCTGTTTGGAAAGATACGGCCTCGATCGGGCGACGACCGCCTTATCTGCGGTTTCTTACGGTCATTTGATAGACCCTTACCGCAAGCTCTGCCCAGCCTTTACAAACGGATAACAATCCAGCGCCGAACATGGCGCACCTTTTACACCAAAGGAACGTCCCCAATGACTACCCCACCGCAACAGAAAAAGCCCGGGCCGAAGCACCGGGCTCGTAATGCACGCTCGTCCCCCCGCAGCATATCGGGGCTCCCCAGGCGCCCGAGACCGCCCCGAAAGCGCAGCGCCGCGTCCTTTGGTACGCAAGCGACGGTTTGAGGGGCAAGGTCGGGTGCCTGGGGAAGCCCTACAGCTCAAGTTCGTTGAGGCGCAGGATGGCCACGATATAAATCTTGAGCGCCTGCTTGAGCTGCTCCTCGTTGGCGCACTCGTTGGGGCCGTGCATCTGGCCGCCCCATGCGGGCAGCTCCAGGCCGGTCTCCTCGGGGCCAAACGAGACGGCGCGGGCAAAGTTGCGCGCGGACGTGCCGCCGCCCATGGCAAAGGGCTCGGCATGCTTGCCCGTAAACTCGTTATAGGTATCGATAAGCGCCTTCACGGCCGGATCGTCGGCAGACACCGAGAACGGCACCTTTGCATGACCCACGCGACACGTCACGTCAAAGCGCCCCACGAGCGGCTCGAGCTGCTCGCGAATGGTATCAGCGCTCGTGCTATCGGGGAAACGCACGTCAATGACCTGCTCAATATGGCCATCCACCACACGGATGACGCCGGGGTTGCAGGTGAGCGGGCCAAACGCCAGGCTCGTCGCATCGATGCCCAGGCCGCGGCCATAGGCATCCGCGTGCACAAAGGCCAGGAATTTGACAAACTCGTGCTCGGCGGGCGTCAGCAGGCGCTCGCCGCGGGCACCAAACGCGTCCTCGGCCTCGCGCAGATACGCCACAATCAGGCCGACGGCGTTGATAGTGCCCTCGGGCATCGAAGCATGGCCACCGATACCGTGGGCGAAAATCTGCGCATGCCCGTTATCGAGCGCTGTAATCTCCAGTCGGTCGGCGTTCTCAACCGGTGCCGGCAGCTCGTCGGCAGCAATCGCAAGCTCGCAGATAGACTGCGAAGGAATGGCGTTGCTCGCCTCGGCACCGCTCCAGGACACAATGCGCCCGCCGTCGATCTTGGAGCTCACAAACGTCGCTCCAAACTGACCCTTCTCGGCATTGCAGACCGGGAACTCGGCATCGGGCGTAAACAGAAAGTCGGGGTTCGCGTGGTTCTCCAGATAATGGTGGACGTCGGACATACTCACCTCCTCATCGCAGCCCAACAGCGCGCGGAAGGTATAGCGCGGGGTAATACCGTGCTTGAGCAGATAGGCGCCGGCGTAGAGCGACAGCACGGCTGGACCCTTGTCGTCGATACCGCCGCGACCGCGCAGCCCGCCCTCGCGACGCTCCCTCGCAAACGGTTCGGTGTTCCAGCCCGGGC
>URTW01000228.1 GCA_900550815.1 uncultured Collinsella sp. | reverse complement strand
GTCGATGTCGAGAAGGCCAAGAAGGCCTTTGGGGGCCGCGAGCTCAAGGGCAAGCGCATCGGCGGCATCGGCCTGGGCAACGTGGGCTCCAAGGTCGCCAACGCCTGCGTCGACCTGGGCATGGACGTTTACGGCTACGACCCGTTCATTTCCGTCGAGCACGCGTGGGTGCTGAGCCGCGAGGTGCAGCGTGTGGGCACGCTCGAGGATCTCTGCCGCGGCTGCGACTACCTCACCGTACACGTGCCCAGCAAGGCCGACACCATCGGCATGATCAGCACCGAGCAGATTAACCTGCTGGCACCCGACGCCGTGCTCATCAACTACGCGCGCGAGACCATCATCGACGAAGACGCCGTCGACGCCGCCCTGCGCGAGGGTAAGCTCAGCTGGTTTAGCTGCGACTTTGCCACGCCCAAGACCGTCAAGATGCCCAATACGTTTATCACCACGCACTCGGGCGCCGGCACCGGCGAAGCCGAGGCCAACTGCGCCGACATGGCCATCAGCGAGCTCAAGGATTACCTGGAGAACGGTAACATCGCGCGCAGCGTCAACTACCCCGCCTGCAGCATGGGCAAGGCGCGCGCCGCGAGCCGCATTGCCTGCCTGCATGCCAACGTGCCCAACATGATCGGCCAGATCACGGCCATCCTGGCCAAGGACAACGCCAACGTGCAGCGCATGACCAACGAGTCCGCCGGCGAGAACGCCTACACCATGTTCGACACCGATGAGCACCTGAACAGCAGCACGATCGAGGCGCTTAAGCAGATTCCGTCGATGTATCGCGTGCGCGTAATCAAATAGCGCCGGCTGATCTGACGGGCAGTTCCCCATGTGGCCTGCCCGTCACTGACATTGAATGCCCGCGGGGCGCCTTTCGCACGAGAGGCGCCCCGTTTTTGTGAGCGCTCCATTAAATGCACCGAGCCGCTTCTTGGCATACAATCTGTATGTTGACCTAACTATCTGTGAGGTGCCTATGGTTGATACAGATTTTGCTTGGCGGCTTACGCAAGGGCTCGTGCGGATCGACAGTTCCGACCCAGGTGCGTATGAGGGCGAGATTGAACGCTATATCAAAGCGTTGGTTGAGGAACGGTTGGCGCAGCTGAGCCATCCGGTACTCCATGCCGTGCAGGTTGAGGAACTCGAGGTGCTGCCCGGGCGCCGCAACCTTATGGTCACCGTGCCGGGACTGAGCGACGAGCCACGACTCGTCTATATCTGCCATATGGATACCGTTACGCTGGGCGATGGCTGGGACGCGGACATTCCGCCGCTCGGGACGGTTGTGCGCGACGGCAAGCTCTATGGCCGCGGTGCCTGCGATATGAAGGGTGGCCTGGCCTGCGCCATTGCCGCTCTGGTCCATACGTTCGAGCGCGTGGCGGCGGATGGCGCGCTGCCCCGCCGCGGCTTTTCGCTCATCTGCTCGGTCGACGAGGAAGACTTTATGCGAGGCTCCGAGGCAGCCATCGATGCCGGCTGGGTCGGTTCGCGCGAATGGGTGCTGGATACCGAGCCCACCGACGGACAGATTCAAGTGGCGCACAAGGGGCGTACGTGGTTCGAGATTGAAATGGCTGGCGTGACAGCGCATGCGAGCCAGCCCTGGAAGGGCGCGGATGCCGTCGCCGCCATGGCCGAGGTCGTGTGCTCGCTTCGCCGCGCATTTGCGGCGCTGCCCGTGCATAATGAGCTGGGGCCTTCGACCATCACGTTTGGCCAAATCGAGGGCGGATATCGCCCCTACGTCGTACCCGACCGCGCCAAAGTCTGGGTCGACATGCGCCTGACCCCGCCGACCGATACGGCCGCCGCGACGCGCATGGTAGAGCAGGCCAGCGCCGTCGCCGAAGCCGCCGTTCCCGGTTGCCATGGCAGCTACACCGTGACGGGCGACCGCCCCGCCATCGAGCGCGACCCGAACTCTCCCCTTCTAGCAGCGCTCAAGCGTGCCGCCGATGACGTGACGGACGCGGACACGACCGTCGGCTTCTTTACCGGCTACACCGACACCGCCGTCATTGCCGGCAAGACAGGTAACCGCAATTGCATGAGCTACGGTCCCGGGTCGCTCGCGCTCGCGCACAAGCCCAACGAATATGTGCCCCACGCCGATATCGTTCGTTGTCAGCAGGTGCTAATCGCGCTCGCCGATAACGTGCTCTGGGACGCGAGCGGCCAAGTTGGGGCATAATAAGCCGCGAACAAACCGACTCGTGCGTTAGGATCGCCCATGAAAGCACTTCCGTTTCCCTGCATCCGCCCGGCTCAGGACCGCGTGCTCGAGGCGCTGCCTGCAATGGACAGCATCATGAGCGGCAACGATGCTCTGCGCGGAGCCATTGCCGATGGTCTGATGCTCAAGGACCCGGGTGCGGCGTATTACGTGTACGAATGCTCGGGCGAGCCGGGACGTGAGACGGGTGTCGTGGCGATCTGACCGACGAGTGTACTTGCGGGCGGCAAGGGCGCTGCCAGCGCCGACGTGGCCGCCGCCGCGCGCGCGATCGCCGAGCTCAAGGTGCAGCCGCGCCCCGTGTCGCTCGCCTACGAGGCGTCGCCCGTCATGGACATCATCCTGGGCGCTGCCAAAGAGGGCGCCTCGCTCTACGCCGTCACCGACCCCGCGGGTATTACACACCGCGTGTGGGAGGTCAAGCGCGAGGCCGCCGTCGGCGCCATCCGTGCCATGCTCGACCAGGCGCCGGCGCCGGCACTGGCCGCCGACCCTGCCTACGCTGCCGCACTAGTCGAGGCATCACAGCTCCTGGCCGATGAGGCCCGTTCCGCCGGAACGTACACCGGCAAGGAGCCGTTCAACTTTACCGTTGCCGTGCTCTTCCCCGCCGCGCAGGTCAGCGGCGCCGCGCCGCAGGATCCGACAGGTCTGTACACGCGCCAGGACGCGCGGATCTAGCACGACCAGACCGCC
>URTW01000227.1 GCA_900550815.1 uncultured Collinsella sp. | reverse complement strand
CCGTCCGCCGGGCCGGACACCGGAGCGCCGCCCAGCAGAGGGCCGCGCCGGCGCAGCCGCAGGCGATACAGGCGGCGCGCATCCAGAATGAGCCGCCCATATCCAAGGTCCAGCCGGCCAGCAGGCCGCCCAGCATTCCGCCCATGCCGTTGGAGGCCACCATCATCACCGTCTGGCCCCGCACCCGGTCAGCCTCGGGCACGGACTCAATGACTAAGTAGACCGACGCCGGGGTGCACAGGCCGTAGCCCAGATCGACCAGCTGCAGCAGGTTGAGGTCGGCCTCGATAAGCGAGTCCCAGCCGCAGCTGCCGCAGTCGGCGCCGCCGCAGCCCACAAAAGCGGGCGCATCGCTGGGGCGCACAATGACAAACTCGATATCGCCGCCCGTGCCCTCGCCGGCACGCGTGTCGCGGCCGCGCACGATCAGGTGACGGCCGGGGTCGCGCAGCTCAGAGACGTCCAAGCCCGCGGCCTCGAGCACGTCGAGCGTGTCGGCCTTAAGCGAGCCCTTGGGCACGGCGATGCGCAGCGGGCCCTCGGCGCCACGGCCCGCAGCGTGATCGCCGTCGGAAGCGGCGTCCTCGGCCGAGGTGCGCGCGGCCTCCAGGCGCTCGAGCGAAAAGGCGAAGCCCGCCGCCGGCACCTCGATGCCGTCGCCAAATGCGCCGGTAAAGATGGAGTCGTAGCGTCCGCCCGAACCGACCGGATCGGGCAGGTCACCGGCATAGGCCTTGAAGACCAGGCCCGTGTAGTAATCGAAAGAGTTCATGATGGAGAAGTCGAACGACAGCACCTGGGCGTCCTCGGGTGCCAGGCCCTCGACCAGGGCACGCAGCTCGCGCGTCAGCGGCGCGACGATACCGGCGGCCTCCAGCAGCGCGTCCACGCGGTCGAGCACCTCGGCACCGCCGTGCAGACGCGGCAGCTCGCTAATGGCGGCCTTGACGGCATCGGACTCGACGCTTGCCGCCACGCGGGCATCGAGGCCCACAAAGTCGTTGGCGTGCACGCAGCACAGGGCCTCGGCAGCCAGCTCGCGATCCTCGCACGCCGCGAGCAGCTCCTTAAACGGGCGTACGCTACCTGCGATAATGCGTGCATCGGGCAGCGCCAGCTTGCGCACCGCCTCGGCCACGAGCGAGACAATCTCGACATCGCCCGCGGTATCGCCCGCACCGATGAGCTCAAAGCCCAACTGTGTAAACTGGCGCGAGCCGCCGGCATTGCGCTGGCACTCACGAACCACCGGCGCCTCGTAGCGAAGGCGCAGGGGCAGATCGGCCGCGCGCATGCGAGTCGATACCAGACGCACAATCGGCAGCGTGTTGTCGGGACGGACCACCAGCAGGCGACCGTCATCATCAAAGAGTTTAAACGGCGTGTCCGCAATGCGGCCGCCTTCCTCGAGCGAACCCTTGTCCTCGAGCAGCGGCGTCTCGACCGGAAGGTAATGATGCTCCCTGAAGCAGCCCTTCACCGTACATGCGATCTCCTCGCGCGCCTGAGCCTCCTCGGGCAATATGTCCCGGAATCCCCACGGTGTGGCCGTCATCTGGTGAGCCTCCTCATGCTGTGTTTCATATAGAGCAGAAGACCGGCATAGCTCCGCCGGTCTTCTGGGTACTTTAGCATACTAGAGTGTTTGCGGGGAGAATCGTCCTCCTCGGCTCATAGCGTATTCATTTGGAAACATAGGGGAAAGCGCGTCCCGCCCGCCAGCCAAAAACTGGGATGCGGTTTCCGGTTGAGGTCCTCAGCGGAAAGTGTGTCCCATTCTGAGCGCCTGTTCTGGGACGTGCTTTCCGCCAGAAGCCTCAAGCGGAAAGCACGTCCCGTTTCTCAAAAAGCGTCAAACGCCAACCCGGCGCCCTGTCCCACTTAGGCGCCAATCGCGCGTCGGTACTCCGCCATAACCTGAGCGTCGGCTGCCGCGGGATTGGCGAAATAGCGCCAATCATAGGTCTCGGCCGAAACAACTCCGCGATAGCCGCGCGCCACCAGCCTATCCAGGTCGGCGCGCATATCGCGGTCGCCGTCACCCCAGGCAAGATGCGTCGTGCCATCTGCCGCAACATCGACAAAATGCACGTGGGCGACATCATCGCCAAGCAGATCAAAATAATCGTCGATGGTATCCCCCGCCACCGCCATAGCGCCCAAATCCAGACACGCCTTAAGTGCCGGATGATCAACTGCCTCGATCATGCGCTTCGTATCGGCCGCCGAGTTCACGATCATCGACTCAACCGGCTGTAGGGCCTCGAGCACCAGTCGCACGCCGCGCTCTCCCGCATGCTCGGCAATCGCACGCAGCATCGAGGCGCTGCGACCCCACGCGTCCTCGATCGGCTCGTTCAAAAATGCCCAGCCGCTCGAGACCATGACCTGCTCGGCTCCAAGTTCCGCCGCGATATCTACAACGTTCTTAAAGTACGCGAGCGTGCGGGCACGCGCCTCATTCCCGCGCGCCGCGATATTCCACGGCTTGGGGTTGTTCTGTTCGGGACAAAGCCCCACAATCCGAATCCCATACCGCCGTGACAGCTCCTGCACCTGCTCGAGCGAATCGTATCCATGGCAATCGACATACAGATGCATCGCCCCGGTCCAAAGCTCGCAACACGTGTAGCCCGAGGCCGCTGCCGAAGAAAAGAATTCCTCAAGGTCAAAATAACGATGGCTGATATTCATGACGGCAAGCTGGGGATAGCTCATAATTACTCTCCAACCCAAGCGAGGCCCCGTTCCATATAGGAGCGGGGCCCAATTACACAAACGTTATTTGCTCTTAGTAATCGAACTGGTGATAGTAACGACGATAGTTCAGGTTGTGTTTGGTGACCGTCTCGTAGTAAGCGGCAAGGCGATCGGTGATCAGCGAGGAGAGGATCCACGGAGACACGATGACGCGGAACTCGTCGTCAAGGCCGGGGATCGCGAACTCGGCGGTGTCG
>URTW01000226.1 GCA_900550815.1 uncultured Collinsella sp. | reverse complement strand
TAGTCCTCATTCTCCGCGAGCATCTCACGGATCTCCTTCCAGGTGATCTTGGGATGCCACATCGTACCCATGTCGCGCTTGGGCTTGTCCGAGCCGCACGTCGGTTTTGTGCCCCCACGCTCCTGGGCAGCATCATATTCCACTGCAACCGGGCCTTGATAGTCGAGCGGCACGATTTTGAACAACGGCTTGCTCCGCTTGAAGACCACAACCTCCTCGCCATCATTGGCAACCCTTTCGGCCACCTGCGTAAGGTTTTGGCGCAGCTCCGAAAACGCGACGGTAACCATAACTGCTCCTCTCAACATATATCTTTACTGCTAAGTATACACGTTAATGTTAATGTTAAAGTGTATAAAACTCATTACAATGGGGCAGCCCCGTTGTGGGACCTCACTGCGAGGCCCCTTTGCTTTGTATGAATCTTCTATCGCTCCGGAACGACACCGCTCCGCAGGGTCACCCTCGGCAACCTACATGACGCAGATCATGCTGCCCGCCACCACGCCCAAATAAAAACCTCCCGGAAAGTATCAACCTTTCCGGGAGGTTTTCTAATTTGATTATCGATGTCCTAAGCCTGGGGCACCTCGCCAGTAGCCAGGATCTGCTCGAGTGCGTCCTCGTCCAGCACAGGCACACCCAGCTGCTCGGCTTTGGTGAGCTTGGAGCCCGCTTTGGGGCCGGCAACCAGGTAGCTCGTCTTCTTTGACACGCTGCCCGAGACCTTGGCACCAAGCACCTTGAGCGCCGCGCCTGCCTCGTCGCGCGTGCGGTTGACGAGCGTGCCGGTGAGCACGAAGGTCAGACCCGCGAGTGGCTGTGCGTCGGCGAGCTCGCCTGCCACGCCGGCATCGGCTGCGGCTTGCGCATGCGCGGCGCCCAGGTCGACCTCGAGCGAAAGGCCCGCTTGGCGCAGACGCTCCAGCACGGCAAGGTTCTCGGGCACGGCCAGGAACTGCTTGACGCTCGCCGCAATCTTGGGACCGATGCCCTCGCACTCGGCGATGTCCTCTTCGCTCGCCAAGATAAGCTTGTCGATCGACAGGAATCGCTCGGCGATGACCTCGCCCACGCTCTTGCCCACGTGGCGGATGCCCAGGGCAAACAGTACGCGACCGAGCGGCTGGCTCTTGGACTTGTTGAGCTCGACGATAATTTTCTCGGCCGTCTTGAGGCCTACCGGAATGGGGTCGCCCTTCTTGACGCCCTTTTTGCTGTTGGAGCTGGCATAGGTGCGCCCCGTGTCCAGGCCTGCGATGTCGTCGACCGTGAGCTGGTAGAAGTCCGCGACATCGTGGATCAGCCCGGCGGCGATCATCTTGTCGACGATCTCGTCGCCCAGGCCGTCGACGTCCATGCAGCCGCGACTCACCCAATGGAGCAGGCGCTCCTTGAGCTGCGCGGGGCAGTCGATGGACACGCAGCGGTAGGCAACCTCGCCATCCTCATGGACCACGGGGCTGCCGCACACGGGGCAGACCTCGGGCATGTGCCAGTCGACCGAATCGGCCGGGCGCTTGTCGAGCACCGGCCCCACGACCTCGGGGATCACGTCACCCGCCTTGTGCACGATGATGGTGTCGCCCTCGCGCACGTTTTTGCGGCGAATCTCGTCGATGTTGTGCAGCGTGGCGCGCGCGATGGTGGAGCCGGCAACCATCACCGGGTCGAACTCGGCGACCGGCGTGAGCACGCCGGTGCGGCCCACCTGGATGCGAATTTCACGCAGGACGGTCTGCTTTTCCTCGGGCGGGAACTTAAAGGCGATGGCCCAGCGCGGTGCGCGGGCAGTAAAGCCCAGGTCGAGCTGCTGCTGAAAGCTGTCCACCTTTACGACCACGCCGTCGATGTCGTAGTCCAGGTCACCGCGATGTTCGAGCGCCTGGGCACAGAACTCGTGGACCTCGGCCGGCGTGGCGCAACGAGCCACGTTGGGGTTGACGCTAAAGCCGGCGCTACGCAGCCAATCAAGGAACTCGCGCTGGCTGTGGACGTGCAGCGGGTCGGTATCGGCGATAGCATAGATAAAGGTAGCGAGATCGCGGCGCGCAGTGACCTTGGGGTCCTTTTGACGCAGGCTGCCGGCGGCGGCATTGCGCGGGTTGGCGAAGGGATCGCGCCCCTCGGCATCGGCCTCATCGTTCAGGCGCACAAAGCTGCCCTTGGGCATGTAGACCTCGCCGCGTACTTCGATGGTACGCTCGCGGTCGGCGCCCATATGAGCGAGCGCCGGCTCGGACAGGTGCATGGGCACGTCCTTGATGGTGCGCACGTTGAGCGACACGTCCTCGCCCGTGGTGCCGTCGCCGCGCGTTGCTGCTCGCACGAAGGTGCCGTTTTGGTAGGTAAGCGCCACGCCCAGACCGTCGATCTTAAGCTCGCAGGTATAGGTGACGTTACCAGCGCCGAGCGCATCCTCGGTGCGCTGGAGCCACGCGTCGAGCTCGTCCAGATCCATGGCATCGTCCATGGAATACATGCGTGCCATGTGCGTGACCGGCGTAAACTGCTCGCTCACGTATCCGCCCACACGCTGAGTATAGCTGTCGGGCGTCACCAAATCGGGGTAGGCAGCCTCGATTTCCTGCAGTTCAACGAGCATTTTGTCAAAGGCAGCGTCCGTGATCTCGGGCGCATCGAGCATGTAGTAGCGATAGGCGTGGTAGTCGAGCTCGTGGCGCAGCTCGGCCGCGCGCGCTGCCGCCTGGGCACGGGCATCGGTCGGTGCGGTGGCTTCCGCGGTCGTGTGCGTTTCGGTATCGATGTCCACGCCGTCACCAAACAGGCTCGATTGCTCCATAGCGGCACTCCTTCGCTCGATTTCAAACGGATACAAGAGTACCACCGGTCGCAACGGGGCCGAATAGCGGTCTCAAACCGCACTGAATCGGCAGCCGCCAGTCTGGGGTGGACAGTTAGTTCAGATACGTATTAATCCTTGAGCTGGATCTGGCACGCAC
>URTW01000225.1 GCA_900550815.1 uncultured Collinsella sp. | reverse complement strand
ACGCGGCGGCAGCTTGGCAACCAGGTCGGCGGCCTCCTGCTGAATCTGTGCTTTGGTCTTCTCGTCCATGATGTTCTCCTCTTTTGGTTTGAACGGTTGTACCAATCGTTGGTGATTAAATCTGATGTAGGTGGTTGCCGAGCGATGTGCTCGGCAAAAGATGCCCGACTAGGCGAAGAACGAGATCACCAGGGCGCAGGCGAGACCCGAAAGGCCGATGAGCGTCTCCATAACGGTCCAGGACTTGAGGGTGGTCTTCTCGTCAATCTCGAGGAACGAAGAGCACATCCAGAAACCGGCATCGTTGACGTGCGAGAGAGCCGTGGCGCCGCCGCAGATGGCAAGGCAGATGGCGGCACGCATGAGCACCGAAGCGCCGGCGACCGCGGGCATGGCGGCCATAATGCCCGATGCCATGGTCATGGCGACGATGGAGCTACCGACCGAGGCACGCACCATGACGGCAATCAAGAAGGCGACGACCACCAGGGGCAGCGGAGAGGCCTCGAGCACGGGGCCGATAACCTGGCCCAGGCCGCAGTCCTGCAGCATCCAGCGGATCACACCGCCGCAGGCAATGACCAGCAAGATCATGCCGACGGGCTTAAGAGAGCGGTCGAGCAGGGCCTTGAGCTCGGCGCCGGAGTAGCCGCGCCGCGCGCCCAGCAGATACATCGCAACGAGCGTGGCGAGCGTCAAAGCGACGAACGGCTTGCCCAGGAAGGCAAGGATCGAGGCGACCTGCTCGGGCATGGAGATGTAAGAAGACAGCGTGCCAAGCAGAATTAGGCAAAGCGGCGTGAGCACGATCGCGAGGACCATGCCAAAGGAGGGAAGCTCCTTGTCGTCACTTGCCCCCTCGGCGGAAGTGAAATGCTCGGGAACGTCCGTAAAGATGCGGCCGCCCACGTTGCGGCCCCACACGACGCCGGCTACCGCCATGGCGATGAAGGCGGTGGGGATACCGACGAGGATCATAGTGCCCAGGTCGACACCGAGCGTGCCGGCAACCAGGACCGAACCGGCCGAAGGCGGCACGAACGCATAGCCAGCCGCCAGTCCCGCGAGCAGCGCGATGCCGTAGTAGAGGGTCGACTTCTTGGTCTGCGACGCCACACTAAAGGCAAGCGGGATCAAAACGACCACGCCGGCCTCAAAGAACACCGTGGTGCCGATGACCACACCGGTGATGCCCAGCGCCCAGCTGGAATGGCCCTGGCCAAAGGTGTCAATGAAGGTCTGGGCGATCTTCTTGGCGCCGCCGCTCTCCTCCAAAATCTGGCCAAACATCGATCCCAGGCCAATGAGCAAGGCGATGTTTTGCAGCGTGGTGCCCACGCCCTTGGTGACGGTGTCTGCCACCATATCGAGCGGCATGCCGGCTCCGATACCGATCACAAGCGCCGAGACCATCATCGACAGCACGGGGTGCAGCTTGAACTTGATGATGAGCGCAAGCAGCAGCGCGATGCCCACGATGGCGGCGATGACCAGCCTGGTGGGATCAGCCATAAACGTTGGGTCTGACATCTTTCCTCCAATTCATCAGACCTTTTGAATTCGTCTGATGACTATAGCGTGTTTTGGAAAGGTCTGATGTTTCATTTTGGAATTTGTTCGAAATACATCTGATGTATTTGGTAAACGGTCGTATTTGCGCTGCGAACGGTATTTCTAAGCCGCCCGACTCAAATCCAGCGGCCAATATCGCATCCGTGGTGCGCTAAAATAGCTCAGATGAATTTTGTAATGAAAGGTATAGTTATGGCCCGCGCCGAATCGGGACTCCCCGAGCAAATATCGGAGAAAATCATTCAATTGATTCTGGATGAACACCTTGAGCAAGGCGATCGCCTGCCCAAGGAAACCGTGCTGGTCGAGCGCTTGGGCGCCGGCAGGAGCACCGTGCGCGAGGCCATGAAGTTGCTGCAGTCGCGCAATATCGTGCGCATTAAGCAGGGCTCGGGCACCTATGTGGCGTCAAACCCCGGCGTTGCCGACGACCCGCTGGGCTTTACCTTTATCGACGACAAGCAGCGTCTGGCGCGCGACCTACTCGAGGTGCGCTTTATGATCGAGCCGCAGATGGCACGCATGGCGGCCGAGCACGCAACCAACGATCAGGTCGTCTGTATCGAAGAGCTCTGCGACGAATCCGAGCGCCTGGCCGAGGCCGGTGAGGATTACTCCGCCGCCGACACCGCGTTCCACAATGCCATTGCCGAGAGCTCCGGAAACCTCGTCGTTCCCCGCCTGATGGGCGTGCTCAAGGCATCTGTCCCCCTGTTTATTGACGTGACCGGCAAAAAGCTGGTTGAGGAAACCATCCGCACCCACCGCGGCGTGGCCGACGCCATCGCCGCGCGCAATCCCACCGCAGCGCACGACGCGATGTACCTGCATCTGGTGTACAACCGCAACATGATCGCAGAGGGAGCGCAGGAACAGAGCAAATAGACGTCCGCACGGCAAGGGCGAGACCACCGTTTACCTTTTAAAAGTGAACGTTCACCTGTTTTTAGGAGAATCTGTCTTTTAATTCCCCCTCTTCTCCTATACTGACCTTGTATGAAAAGCAAGACTTATATAGATGAACGGTTCTTTTGAAAGGATCGCTATGTCTGATCTTATGGACAGCTTCCGCCTGGATGGCAAGGTCGCGCTCGTGACCGGCGCCACCTATGGCATCGGTATGGCCATTGCCGAGGCGCTCGGAGAGGCCGGCGCCAAAATCGCCTTTAACGCACGTCACGCCGACAAGGTCGCCGAGGCCGAGAAGCACTACCGCGAGCTGCGCTTTGAGGCGCATGGTTTCGTGGCAGACGTCACCGACGAGGCCGCCGCTGCCGAGCTCATCGCCAAAATCGCGGCCGACTTAGGCACCACGCCCGACAACCTGGTAAACAATGCAGGCGTTAACCAGCGCACCCCGATGATCGACATGCGCTACGAGGACTAACGCAGCGTCGTCGATTATGACCTCAGGCAGG
>URTW01000224.1 GCA_900550815.1 uncultured Collinsella sp. | reverse complement strand
AGGCGTCGGGCCTTGCGCGGCGTACGGCCGCGAATAGCACCGTGATAGCGAGGATGACGCCCACGACGGCGATTGCGCCACCTGCGCAGCCGATCCAGGCGATACCGGGACCCGAAACCACGGCTCCGCCAATCGCGGTACCCGTGCCGATACCGAGGTTGAACAGGCCCGAGAAGATCGACATGGCAACGGCCGACGAATCTGCCGGCGTGTGCTTGATGAGCTCGGCCTGAAACGCCACGTTAAAGGCCGTGGCGCAGCAACCCCACAGTGCGCAGACGGCAAGCACTGTCACGAGCGACGATGCGGCCGGCCCCATGAGCAGCAGGGCCACCGGCACGCCGGAGAGCGTGATAGCCAAGAACGGGAAGCGATGCCCATCGAACAGGCGGCCAACCAGCCAGCATCCGAGCAAACCAGAGCAGCCAAACGCCGTCAGCGTCATGGTAATGGCGCCCGCATCGACGTGCGCGACCTGCGCCAGGAAGGGCTCGATATAGCTGTAGCTTGCGTAATAGCCGGTCGCCATGAAGACCGTGACTGCGTAGAGCGCGATGAGGAGCGGGTTCTTGAGCAGCTCGGGCAGTTGCTTGACGGTAAAGCGCTCACCCGCCGGCATGGCCGGGAACACCGCTGCCTGGTAGACGGCCGCGATGGCCGAGAGGCCCCCGACCACGGCAAACGTCATGCGCCAGCCCACGGCCAAGCCAATGGCGCGACCGAGGGGCAGGCCAAAGATCTGCGCGATGGACGAGCCAGTGGCGATCATGCTGATGGCGAGCGCCCCATGGCGCGTGTCGACCAGGCGCGAGGCCATAATCGAAGCGACCGACCAGAACACGGCATGCGCGCAAGCGACCACCAGGCGCGCGCAGACCAAGATGGGATAGGTGGGCGCCACGGCGGACAGGAACTGGCCGAGCGAGAACACGGCAAGCACGCCCAGCAGCATCCGCTTGAACTCGAAGCGCGAGGCAAACACCATGAGCGGCAACGACAGCAGCATGACGCCCCAGGCATAGCCCGAGATCATGATGCCAGCTTGGGCCTCGGTAAGCGAGAACGACGCGGCGATATCAGTCAAAAGGCCGATGGGCATAAACTCCGACGTGTTGAACACGAACGCACAGCAGGTGAGCCCGACGAGCGGGAGCCACTGCCTGAGCGTGATGCCGTCTTGCCTTGTCTGAGTCATATATAACGTCCCCAATCGTTTTGAGCGGAGGCGATTATATAGCAACAGCCCCGCATCCGTCAGCAACAGATGCAGGGCCGAAAACAATTCGATACACAAAGGTTGCGCCGTCAATAAATAACTAAGCCAGCCCCAGCAATATGCCCGCCGAATGCACGACAAACGCCACGATCCAGGCGACCGTCACTTGAAACGCGAATACGGCCACGGCATAGCGCGCGCCCAACTCGCTCTTGACAGCGCCGATAGCGGCCACGCAAGGCGGGTACAGCAGCGTAAAGACCAAGAACACGTAGGCGGTAAACGGCGAAAACATGGTTGACAGCGCCGCGGGCGACGTTGCGCCTAAAAGCACCGTGAGGGTCGAGATGACGCTCTCCTTGGCGATGAGCCCCGTGACGAGCGCCGTCGAGGCGCGCCAGTCGCCAAAACCGAGCGGGGCCAGCACCGGCGCGATAATGCTACCCAGACCGGCAAGTAGACTCTGCGACTGATCGGCGACCACGTTAAAGCGAATATCGAACGTCTGCAGGAACCAGATGACCACGGTAGCGGCAAAGATAATGGTAAAGGCCTTGGTAATAAAGTCCTTGGCCTTATCCCATGCCAGCATCACCGTCGTCTTGACGCTCGGCAGGCGGTAATTGGGCAGCTCCATGATAAACGGCACTGGGTCGCCCTTAAATGCCGTGCGGTTGAGCACCAGGGCGGCAATGCAGCCGACCACGATACCGATCAGATAGAGCGAGACCATGGCGGGAACTGTCGCCTGCGGGAAGAATGCTCCGCACAGCAAGCCGTAGACCGGCAACTTGGCCGAGCAGCTCATAAACGGCGTGAGCATGACCGTCATCTTGCGGTCGTGCTCGGATGGGAGCGTACGGGTCGACATGATAGCCGGCACGGTGCAGCCAAAACCGACGAGCATGGGCACAAAGCTGCGGCCCGACAAGCCAAAGCGACGCAGCACCTTATCCATGACAAAGGCCACGCGCGCCATGTATCCGGAGTCTTCCAGAATGGAGAGGAACAAGAAGAGCACGACGATAATCGGTAGGAAGGTCAGCACGCTGCCCACGCCCGTAAGCACGCCGTCGACAGCCAGCGAGCGCACCACGTCGTTGGTTCCGAACGCCTTGAGGCCCGCATCGGCCGAGGCGATGATGGCAGCGATACCGTCCTCCATAAATCCCTGCAACGCCGCGCCGATCACGCCAAACGTCAGCCAAAAGACGAGGCCCATGATCACCAGGAACGCCGGAATGGCCGTGTAGCGACCCGTCAGGATGCGGTCGATCTTGACGGAGCGCACGTGCTCGCGGCTCTCGTGCGGCTTGACGACGCAGCGCCCACACACGTCGCCGATAAAGCTAAAGCGCATATCGGCCAGCGCGGACAGGCGATCGGTGCCGGCCTCGCCCTCCATCTGGGTAATGATGTGCTCGATAGCGTCGAGCTCGTTGCGATCCAGGTGAAGCGCCTCGGTCACCAGCTCGTCGCCCTCAACCAGCTTGGTCGCCGCAAAACGCACGGGAATGTGCGCCGTCGCGGCATGGTCCTCGATAAGGTTGGCGATGCCGTGGATGCAGCGATGCAGCGCACCGCCGTCTGGACCATCGGGTGCGCAAAAGTCCAGGCGACCGGGGCGCTCGCGGAACCGCGCCACGTACAAGGCATGATCAACCAGCTCGCCGATACCCTCGTTGCGGGCAGCGCTAATGGGGACAACAGGCACGCCCAACAGGCTCTCGAGCAGGTTGACGTCCACGGCGCCGCCGTTGGCCGTCACCTCGTCCATCATGTTGAGCGCG
>URTW01000223.1 GCA_900550815.1 uncultured Collinsella sp. | reverse complement strand
CCTGCGCGCGGGCGGCGTCGACTGCGGCGGCGAGTTGCGCGGCGGTTACGGGGTCGGCGCACTCAACCTGGACGGTCTGGGTCTCGTGATTGGCGTCGGCGTCGGTCACGCCGGCCACGTTGAGCAGCGCCGTCTCGACGGTGGCATCGCAATGGCCGCACATGAGGCCGGAAGTCTTGATTGTGAAACGCATGGATATTCCTCTCTGTTGTGTCGGCTTTCCCAGGCACCCGACCTTGACCTTCAAGCCGTCGCTCGCGTACCAAAGTACGCGTCGCTCCTCTTTCAGGTCAATCTCGGGCACCTGGAAAACCCGTTCTAAATGGACTTAATGGTGAGCTTATTTTGCCACTTTTGGCTTAAAGGATTTTAAGCGCAGCGCATTGCTTACGACGCACACGCTCGACAGGCTCATGGCCGCGGCGCCAAACATCGGCGAGAGCTGCCACCCGGTGAGCGGGAAGAACACGCCCGCGGCGAGCGGAATGCCGATGCCGTTGTAGAACAGCGCCCAGAACAGGTCCTGCTTGATGTTGCGGATCGTGGCGCGCGAAAGCTCGATGGCGCGGGCGACATCCATGAGGTCGCTGCGCATGAGTACCACGTCGGCACCCTCCTTGGCGATGTCTGCGCCGGTGCCGATGGCAAGGCCCACGTCGGCGCGCGCCAGGGCGGGGGAGTCGTTGATGCCGTCGCCCACCATGGCGACCTTGCCGCCCGTGTCCTGCAGCTCGCGCACATGGCGCTCCTTGTCGGCGGGGAGGACGTCGGCGATGACCTGCTCGCTACTCAGTCCCACGCGGCGGGCGATTGCTTCGGCAGTGACGCGGTTGTCGCCGGTGAGCATGCGCACATCGACGCCGAGCTTGCGGAGCGCGACGATTGCCTCGGCACTCGTCTCCTTGACCTCGTCAGCCACGGCAATGGTGCCGGCAAGCTCGCCGTTCTTGGCAAAGAACAGCGGCGTCTTGCCCTCGGCGGCGAACTGTTCGGCAAGACCCGCGGGCACCTTCGCGCCCAGCTCGTTCATCAGGCGCATATTGCCGGCGGCAATGGCGTTTTGCCCCTCGCGCGCCGTAACGCCTCGCCCGGCAACGGCGGCAAAGTCCTCGACGGCGCGCGCGACAATCCCTCGCGTCTCGCACTCGGCCATAATCGCCTCGGCCAGCGGGTGTTCGCTTGAGCGCTCCAGCGCGGCGGCCAGCTTGAGTAGCGCCTTTTCGCTCATGGCGGGCGATCCGTCGGCGCGCGTGGCTACCACGATATCGGTCACGGCAGGCTTGCCGCGGGTGACCGTGCCCGTCTTATCGAGCACCACGGTGCCCACGCTGCGCAGATTCTCCAGCGCCTCGGCGCTTTTGAACAGAATGCCCATCTCGGCGCCCTTGCCGGTGCCGACCATAATAGCGACGGGCGTGGCCAGACCCAATGCGCACGGACAGCTGATCACCAGCACAGCGACGGCGGAGGTGAGCGCTTCGTTCACGCTACCGGTCAGTGCCATCCACGCTACGAAGGTCATGGCCGAGATCACGAATACCACGGGCACGAACACGCCGGCGACCTTGTCGGCCATGCGGGCGATGGGCGCCTTGGTGGCGTTGGCGTCCTCGACGAGCTGGATAATCTTGGCAAGCGACGTGTCGGCGCCCACACGCGTAGCGCGGAAGGTAAACGATCCGGTGCGGTTGACAGTGGCGGCGTTGACGGTGTCGCCGGCGGTCTTTTCCACGGGGATGGACTCGCCGGTGAGCGCGCTCTCGTCCACGGCCGAGCTGCCCTCGAGCACCACGCCATCGACAGGGAAGGACTCGCCGGGGCGCACACGCAGCATCTGGCCGGGCTGAATGGCATCGACGTCGACGGGGGCCTCGCTGCCGTCCGCTGCCACGACGGTCGCGGGCTTGGGTGCTAAGTCGATGAGCGCCTCGATAGCGCCGCCGGTCTTGGACTTGCTGCGCGTCTCGAGGTATTTGCCCACGGTGACGAGCGACAGGATGGTGCCGGCACTCTCAAAATACAGGTTGTCCATGCTCGTCATCATGGCCTCGTGCACCTGACCTGCGGCTAGCTGGTCGGCCATGATGAACATGGCGTAGAGCGACCAGGCGATGGAGGCGGTGGCGCCCACGGCAATAAGGGCGTCCATGGTGGGCGCGCCGTGCGCGAGCGATTTAAACCCGTTGATAAAGTACGCGTCGTTGACGTAGACGATGGGAATGAGCAGGACGAGCTCGGTGAGCGCGAGCGTCATGCTGTGGGTGTGGTCGGTGAAGATGCCGGGCAGCGGCCAGCCGAGCATGTGCCCCATGCCTATGTAGAACAGTGGGATGAGGAAGATGATCGAGACGATGAGGCGGGTGCGCATGGCAGAGGCGGCGGCCTCCAACTTTTTGGTCGGTGACTCCATATGGGCGGCGCCGGACCTGGCTTGCGCACTTCCGCTTTGGACAGCGTCGGTGCCCGTGCTGATGGGTGAGGCCGAGTAGCCCGCGCGGTCGACGGCGGTGCAGATATCGTCGGGGGAGACCTGCGCAGGGTCGTAGTCCACCAGCATAGAGCCGGCGAGCAGATTGACCGCGACGCTTTGGACGCCGTCGAGTTTGCTCACGGCGCGATCCACATGCGCCTGGCAGGCGGCGCATGTCATGCCGCCCACGTCGAACTTATCTTGAGCCATGGCTTCTCCTTTCTGTGGTTCGGTGTTGGAATTGTTAACCTGCCGATACTATACACCCATACCCCCTGGGGGTGTCCAGTACAGAAAGAAATATATGAGTTTTTATTACAGATGAAGGTGGTTGGTTGGCCGATGGGCCGTCTCAACCAATCATCTCAATCTGTAACAACTAGACCCGTTTTTGTCGAGTAACTGTTACAGATCCAGACATTACATCGAGTCACAACTTGTCACGGCAAGATGCCCGCTCCCTAGATACAGACCCCGGGGATCACACAGGTTCGTTTGTTTGGCTTTTCCGCAGGCGTTGCGTACGAAACGACGTCGCCGTCGTGCCCCACG
>URTW01000222.1 GCA_900550815.1 uncultured Collinsella sp. | reverse complement strand
CTCGCATTTTCCTCTGCGTGACCAACGTCACAGTACCCGCTATCATCCGCCTCTGGCTTCTTGAGCTTATCGGCATTCATGCCGGTCGCTTTCGCAAGACCGTCAAGCGTATCTGCCTTAAACGCCCAGCCAGCCTGCACCGCACCATCCCAGTCCTTCTGGAACTCGGTTAGCTTAGTGCCGACCGGCACCATTACGCCGACGCCGAGGTCAATGCCCTGATCCTTTTCCATATGATCAAGCGTCATCTGGTCATAGACCACGAACATTGTTCCGCCGATGCGTTCCAGGGCGTTGCCGGCAAACGGCCATTCGAGCATGATTTCTTCGTTGCAGAACCGCTCGCCCTTAGGCGACAGCCACAGATGCGGCTGCTTGGCGGTAGCGCTGACCTGATTGGTCGTGGAAACGCCGCGGGGCCCCGGACGATAAGAGGCCTGCACCTCCGTGCCTTCCTTCCCGCCGCCAACGGCCCAGGCCATCTGGATGCCGTCGCCGGTCTTGCCCGAGACTCACACGGCATCATCGGCAGGGATCGCAAGGTCATCCTCGATCTCGGGCTTAACCTCATCGGGATGGGCCGAGGGCAGGTCGATCTTGTTGATGGCCGGCACAATGTCCAGATTGGCGTTCATGGCGAGCGTCGCGTTGGAGACGGTCTGCGCCTCGACGCCCTGCGTGGCGTCGACAACGAGCACCGCGCCCTCACAGGCTGCCAGCGAGCGCGAGACCTCATAGGTAAAGTCCACGTGGCCCGGCGTATCGATCAGATTGAACTGATACGTCTCGCCATCGTCGGCGTCATAGGACACGCGAACGGCATTGGACTTGATCGTGATGCCGCGCTCGCGCTCGATATCCATGGTGTCGAGCAGCTGCGACTCCATGTCGCGCTCGTCGACGGTATGGGTGAGCTCGAGGATGCGATCGCTGATCGTGGACTTGCCATGGTCGATGTGCGCAACGATTGAGAAGTTGCGGATGTGGGAAATGTCAATTGAAGTATTCATGCGGACTATCTTACCCGAGCGGTACAAAAAATGGAGCCTGTTCCATAAAACAGGCTCCATTTATGCGCGTAATCTGTGTGGTGTGAAATTTACAACTTAGGCGTTGATGCTGTTCACGAGCTTGGCAAGACCGGACTTGCGGTTGGAAGCCTGGTTCTTGTGGATAACATGCTTGGCGGCAGCCATGTCGAGACGCTTGGTGACGGTCTTGAGGGCAGCCTGGGCCTTCTCGGCGTCGCCCTCGGCGACGGCGGACTGGACGTGCTTGGTCAGCGTCTTGAGCTCGGACTTGACAGCCTTGTTACGCATGCGAGCTGCCTCATTGGTGCGGATACGCTTCTTCTGAGACTTGATGTTTGCCACTTCTGGAGTTCCTTTCGAGTTCCTTGCAAAAAATGTATGACACCTCTGAGACACGGTGAGGTCATGCAAGCGCCTACTATAGCACGCTCCCCCTCAAAGGGATAGAACGAATATGTCAAATAGGCAGGTATCATCACGATTTTCTCAAGATGTTCGTAATCCAGAGCAAAAGCGCGGTCTGAGAATCGGCCGAACCCTTGAGCGCGAGCTCCACATCGACCGCGCCCTCGAGCGCAGCGACGAGCTCCGCCATCGAAAAGCGGCGTGCCCAGGACAGATGATTATTGACCTGCCAGGACTGGAGCTTAAGCGTTGCGGCCAGCTCACGACCCTGTCCGCGCGCATCGAGCGCCTTGGCAACGATAAGCTCGCGGATGCGGCCGCACAGCAATGTGTAAGTCCACACGTAGCTCTTGGCGGGCAGTAGATTGAAGAGCTCGAGCGAGCGTCGCATGTCACGGGCCGAGACCGCATTGAGAAAATCCCAGGGTTGAACCTCGGCCGTACGTACAATCCAGCGCTCAACGTCGGCAAGCTCAATCTGGGGCGCCTCGACCATCTGGGCAAGCTTAGCCAAATCGTTATCGAGCATGCGAGTGTTTTCACCCGAACGCGAGACGAGCTCCTCGGCGGCCGCCGTCGAGATCGACTTGCCGTGCTGCGTCGCCATCTGCTGCACGCGGCGCGGTAGCTCCCAGCGCTTGGTACCGGAGCAATCGATCACCGCCTTCTTGTCGATCTTGGCGATCGCCTTATACAGGCGCGTGTTCTTGGCAAGCGAGTCGGCGATGATGAGACAAACCGTCGTGGGGCTGGGACTCGCCAGATAGTCGACAAGCGGCTCGGAGATCGCTTTGGCGAGTTTTGAGCAGCCGTCAAGGATTACCAGGCGAAACTCGCTGCCCATCGGAAAGGTGTTAAGCGATCCGATAATGGACTCGATATCGGGGTCCTTGGTCATGTCGCGCTCGTCGAGGTTGAACTCGACCATACCCGACTTTTCCAGACGCGCTTTCATACGCGAGACGGCGTGATCGCGCTTGACTCCGTCGGTACCGACAATCAGATATGCCGGCAGCAGACCGGTTTCGGACATTGCGCTCCCCTCCCGCAGGCCTTCGTATTCGTTCCGTGCCATTCTAGCCCAGGGGCCCACCACACGCCAACGACGTCGTCACGATCGCTGGCATCGCATCGCAAAGCCATTCGCAGTCGGCGTGACGGTAATGTCGCCGTGTTCGATGGTGCACGTGAACACGCCGCCCGCTTCCTTAACGGCATCGATGCAGGCATCGGACGGATGGCCGTATCGATTCCCTTCGCCCGCGCTCGCAAGGGAAAGCTCGGGCTTCAAGACGTCCAGCAACTCACCATCGACTGAAACCTTGGAGCCGTGATGCCCAAGTTTAAGCACATCGATATCCCCCACCTCATGCACGAATTCCCGTTCTTGGTCGAGCTCGGCATCGCCGGTGAGGAGTATGCGCAGGCCCTTGCCTTCCTGAACATATGAGAGCAGCAGGACAAGCGAGTCCTCATTTCCCTCGCCATCAACGGACTCGTGGCACAACAGCTCACCGTGGAAAACAATATCATCGGAGCAAGCCTGTCCGGAAACCTTCCGCTCTGGGGCGCATACGCCACGGCGA
>URTW01000221.1 GCA_900550815.1 uncultured Collinsella sp. | reverse complement strand
CCGTCGGAACATTCGCCGTAAAGACCGGCCTATCGCCTGCCTTGAAGGTGGTCGTGGCACCGTTGATCTCGATAACGTCGATGGCCCGCCATTCGTCGATCGGCTGCTCGCACACCATATTGTCAGCGTTTGGCGCGAAGACGCCGTTGACGGTCTTTACGTGGTGCACCCAATGACCGTTGACGTTCATATTGCAGTCATCGGCCACGGTATTGTCGCCCTTGAGCCTCAGCTCAACGGAGTACATGTAGAACTTACCATCTTCGAAGTGTTCAATCCTCCTCGCGCCCGTCGGATACTTGGCAGGGTCGGAATACCAGAAGGCAACGGGCGTGAGCCCCGTAGGGTCGCTGGCATCCATCTCTTCCCAGCACTCGTAGGCGATCTCGTACTTGTCGGCATCGGCAGCGGGGACCGTCGCAGTCGCGCGCGGCGCCTCGCCGGGCGCGTAGTCGGTCTTCACGTCGTTGACATTCAGGTTATGGAGGGCTTCGTTTTCCGATACAACAAGCGTAATTTCGCTATTGATGGCATAGCGGAGGTAATAATCGTACCTGGTTTCGTTGACGATAGTCGAGCTGCCTTCATAGTCAGTTCCGGTATACTCCAGTGCCGAGCCAATATAGAGAGCCTCATTGCGCGTGAGTCGATACGAGCCGCCTGCCGCGCCACCCGTAAAGGTCAGCGTCAGCCTCATGTGATCGCCAGCGGGTTCGAAGCGAGCCGTCACGTCGGACATGGATGCATCCTGAACTTCGACCAGAGTGCCCGAAGCGGCATCGGCCCTGTAGTACTTAACCTCGACGACTTCGCTCGCAAGCGCTTCTGGAATGCCACCCTCAACATCGGGAAAATCGTGGGTATACGGCTGGCCCTTTTCGAGTGTGACATTGCACGGAAGCACACAGTCCGTGTAGCGGGGAACCACGGTCGTATTGACCCTAACGTCGCTGCCGCCAACAACATCGGTCACACCGCAGGGCATGATGGCGTTGCTCGCCGGCATGGCGGCGTTGTCGCTGGGAGTATTTTGTTCAGCGGGTGCCGCATCGTTGGATTCATCGGTGGCGCCAGTCGGGGCCGTCTGCTGAGGCGCAGCGGTGGCTTGCGCCGCCGGAGCAGCATCGGTTGCAGGCGCGGTCGAAGCAGCTGGTGCGGTCGTTGCGGCCGTATCCTCCGCAACCGTCGGCGTCACCGGAGCCGCGGCAACCTCATCCGTCCCAGCGGCGGGATCGGCGCATTCCGTCGCCAGCGCCACGCTCGGCAGCAGCAACTGACCGACCATAAGCGCACACGCGCCGGCGCAAGCGATTTTGGCACCCACACAACGCCAGGTACCGTGAACCAGCGAGCAGGTGGACTCACGTTGAGCTTGCTTGTCAAAGTGACTTGCGTTCATAACGGCCTCCTTGGTCGTAGGGATATACCACCACAAAGGTGCCTGTCCCCTTTGTGGTGGTCCTGTACCACCAAGATGTGCCAAATGACTCCATATGCCTAGGTTCGTAGATGTGAACCTAGGCCTCTACCTGCGATTTAATTCAATATGATTTCGTTGTCGTCACACGCGTCCCAGGGACGCTACAATCGAGGACACGACTATTCCGTCCACCCAAAGGACTGTCCTTGAATCTGAGTAAGCCTAAAATCAACGCGCTTTTGGCACTTGCGCTCTTTACCTTTGTCTTTCTTGCCGCCGAGTTTCGATTCGACATCAATGTCGGGCTGCTCACCGGTGCCGAGCGTGTTGTGATTGCGCAGGGCTTCATCCTTGGTGCCAGCGTCATCGGCTTTATCGGATATGCACCACTGCTCGGGCTCGCACAGCGCAAAGGCCACTCACTGGCAGTCGTCAACGCCGCTGTTCCCATCGCCATCCTGGGATTGACCCAGGTCCTGTTCCCTACGGCCCCGCGTGCCCTCGAGATTCTGGGCTGCGTGGCATTCTTTGGACTCGGCCTGCTGGGTGCCTCCACTCACCACGCCTTTTCGTTGGCATTCCAGGATGACCCCAAGCTCGCCACCGGTGCGGGAGCGGCCTATGCCGCGGGCATCCTGATGCAGTTCGCCATCAACCTGCTCAATTGCGGCGGTATCGCAGAGCTCATCGTCCTTGGCGCAGCGACTATCGCCATATCCGCCCTCGGCGCTGTTCCTCAAGAGACCGTTGAGAGCCCAAGCTCCCGTATCAATCCCTTTGTCGAACCTTCACACGCGCTCGCCAAGCAGGCATGTTGGAGCATCGCGCTCGTCATGATTCTTGCCTGCTTGTTCTCGACCCTCGACAACGTGGTCACGCTCTCCAACGCCCACGGCACCATCGCCGTACAGACCTGGCCGCGCCTCTTTTTGGCAGCAAGCGGCCTTGCCGCCGGTCTTATCTTTGATCTTGCCGAACGTCGCTACATGGGGCTTGTCATGCTCGGCATCGCCGTGCTCTCGACCATTTCCATCCTAGCCGTGGAGGCCGGCGCCGATCCCAACCTGGGCCTTGTCGTCTTTTACCTGAGCTCGGGCTTTTTTGTCACGTTCTTTACCGCCACCTTTACACAGCTGGCACCGCGCATGCATGCGCCCGCCCTTTGGGTCGGCATGGGCCGCGCCGCCAACAACGTATGCGCTTTCACCACATCGGGCATCTCGCTTGCTCTCGTGACCTCGGACAACGTTGCCTTCATCATGATCGGCGCGCTTGTTTTGCTCGTCGCCGCCCGCGCGGCATTCGTGGCAGCCGGCCTGTTTCGCCTGCCCCAAACCGAGCAGGAGCGCGAGCGCGAACAGCTGGCAGAAGAAGCACTCGCCGCCCCCACCATCGAGGAGCAGCGGCAGGCCTTCATCACCGACCACGGCCTCACCCCGCGCGAAGTCGACGTGCTCATGGCTGTAACCCAAGACGAGCGCCCGCTCAAGCAGATCGCCGAGGAGCTCAGCATCTCGATGCGCATGGTGCAGCGCCACCTGAGCTCTATCTACCAAACGACCGACACGCAGGCGCGCGCCGGTCTCCCCAAAGCCTTCCCCTCTGCCTAAAACAAA
>URTW01000220.1 GCA_900550815.1 uncultured Collinsella sp. | reverse complement strand
ATTCTATCCTTCCGAGCCCTCCGAGGCATCTGCCTGTCTGGGCGGCATGGCGGCATGCAACGCTTCCGGCGCCCGTAGCTACGCTTACGGCCCCATGCGCCCACATATCACGGGACTCCACGTCGCGCTGGCTGATGGCGATTTGCTTGAGCTTCAGCGCGGCGCGGCTTTTGCCCAGGGCCGCCACCTGTCGCTCGTGACGGCAGAGGGCCACACACTCGAGCTCGATCTTCCCGGCTATACCATGCCCAAGACAAAAAATGCCTCAGGCTATTTCGTTGCGGACGAAATGGACGCTATCGACCTCTTTATCGGTGCTTGCGGCACGCTCGGCGTTATCACCGAGCTCGAGATTGCCCTGCAGGCGGCGCCTGCGGTCGTTTGGGGTGTGAGCTGCTTTTTCGATAGCGAAGACAAGGCCGTGTCCTTTACCGATTCCGTGCGTCCCGTCCTGTCCCATGCGGCTGCCATCGAGTACTTCGACGCTGGCGCCCTGGATATTCTACGTCGCCAGCGCGAGCAGTCGACGGCGGTTGCCTCGCTGCCGGCGCTCGACAAAGAGGCCAAGGTCTGTGTGTACGTGGAGCTCGACTGCGATGACGAGGCCCAGGCGACCGAGGAACTGTACCACCTGGGATGGGTGCTCGAGTTTGCGGGTGGCCGCGACGATGCGACATGGGTCGCGCGCACCGAGGTTGATCGCGAGTGCCAGCGGTTCTTCCGCCATGCGGTCCCCGAGAGCGTCAATATGCTTATCGACGAGCGTCGCCGCACGGATCCCACCATCACCAAACAGGGTTCGGACATGTCGGTGCCCAATGCACGCCTTGCCGATGTCGTGGTCCTCTATCGCCGCGCACTGGCCGAAAGCGGGCTTGAATCTGCTGCCTGGGGGCACATCGGTAACAACCATCTGCATGTGAACATCCTGCCGCGCGATGCGCAGGACTACCGTCGCGGTGGCGAGCTGTTTGCCCAGTGGGCTGCGGAGGTAACGGCTATGGGCGGTGCCGTTTCTGCCGAGCACGGCGTCGGCAAGATCAAGGCGGGCTTCTTAGAGACGATGTACGGTCACGAGGCCATGGTCGAGTCGGCGCGGCTCAAGCTCCAGCTCGATCCCGACGGGCAGCTGGGTCGCGGCAACCTGTTTTCGGAGAAGCTCTTGGATGAGCTCGTCCAGAAAGGGGGCGCGTGAAGATGAGCGATTTCCATATGGTGGTGTGCGTCAAGGCCGTGCCGGGCAGCACCGAGGTCAAGATGGACCCCAAGACCAATACCATCGTGCGCGATGGCAAGCAGGCGGTCATTAATCCCTTTGATGCGAGCGCTTTGGAATGCGCGCTGGCGCTGAAAGACGACTTTATCGGCTTTGGCATGGATGTGCGCGTGACGGTGGTGTCGATGGGCATCCCCGCGACCGAGTCGCTGCTGCGCGACTGCATCGCTCGAGGCGCCGACGACGCGCTGCTGCTGACCGATCGCGCCTTTGCAGGTGCCGATACCCTGGCAACCACCTATGCCCTCAAGTGCGGCATCGAGGCGCTCGACGAGGACTTCGACCTGCTCATCTGCGGCAAGATGGCGGTGGATGGCGATACGGCCCAGATTGGTCCCGAGCTTGCCGGTGCCTTTGATATTCCCTGCGTGACCGACGTGAGCTGCGTGCAGAGCGCGGGCTTTACGACCTGTGGCTCGCTGGCGCTCGTTCACGGATGCGATGCCGGCGAGGAGACGGTGTACCTTGAGATGCCGTGCGCGATGACGACTGCCAAGGAGATTGGCCAGTTGCGTATGCCGAGTATTGCCGGTATCCGCGCGGCGGAGGAGGCAGACGTGCGCGTGGTCAGTGCCGCCGACGTGAACGCCGACCCCGCGCGTTGCGGTCTTGCCGGGTCGCCGACACAGGTCGTGCGCTCGTTTGTGCCCGACCGTGACCAAACGTGCGAGACCGTTGAGGGGACGGCGTCCGAGCAGGCGGCAAAGCTTGCCAAGATTATCGAGGGGATGGCATAGATGAGCGGACTGATTATCGATAGCGAAGCCTGTATCGGCTGCGGTCGCTGCGTTCGCGCCTGTGCCTCTGGCGGCATCGTAGTGGAAGGCGAGCGGCCCAACCGTTGCGCCCGCGTAACCGACGGCTGCATCCTATGCGGTGGGTGCGTCGACGCCTGCCCTGTCAACGCTATCTCGATCGAGTGTGACGAGGCCGCTGGTGCGGTGGACCTTGATGCATATCGAGACATTTGGGTCTTCGTGCAGACCGACGAGCACGATACGGTGACTCCCGTTGCCTATGAGCTTATGGGCAAGGGGCGCGAGCTTGCCGATGCTCGCGGCTGCCGTCTGGTGGCACTGGTCGGCATGAGCCCCGAGGGCTCGCTCGGGGACCTGGAGCATCTGGTTTGCGCGGGCGCCGACGAAGTCCTGGCCTGTCGCGACGAGCGCCTGCGCCAAAACGATGCGGAGGTCTACGCCCGCTTGATCTGCGATTTGGTAGCCGAACGCAAACCCGAGGCCATCCTATACGGTGCGACCGCTTTTGGTCGCGAACTGGCACCCGGCGTTGCCGTGCGTTTGCAGACGGGCCTTACGGCTGACTGCACCGTACTTTCGATGGATACAGAGACGGGACTGCTGCAACAGACGCGTCCGGCGTTTGGCGGCAACCTGATGGCCACCATCATTTGCCCCAACCACCGTCCGCAGATGGCAACGGTGCGCCCCGGTATCTTTAAGGCTCCCGACTTCGACTACGGCCGCTCCGGCACGATCACCCAGATATCGCTTGCGGATGATGCTAAGGCTCGTGTCGAGATCTCGATTCCCGCCGAGGAGTGGGGACAGCAGCCCTCGATCGCCAATGCCGAGCGCCTGGTCGTGGTGGGTCGCGGCATTGGTTCCAAGAAAAACCTGCCGCTGATGCGAAAACTCGCCGGGGCTCTGGGAGCCGAGCTTGGCTGCACGCGACCTGTCGTGGAGGCCGGCTGGTTGGAGAATCGCCATCAGCTTGGCCAGACGTGCGTCTCGCTTTCGCCTACGCTTAGAGTGCGGATCGGAGGGTCAGGCACCATA
>URTW01000219.1 GCA_900550815.1 uncultured Collinsella sp. | reverse complement strand
CGGTTTGCTTGTTGTAAATGGCGTCCTCACCCTGCTTGGCGGGCGCGCAGCTGTCGATGGACCAACCAAAGTCGCCGCCTTCGACGGCGCACTGCTTGCCATCGGCGCGCGTCCACCAGCGAGTGGAGCCCACGGTATTAAAGCCGTTGGCGAGTTCGGCTGCCCAGTTGCTGATCTGCGACGTATCGAGCGTTGGGTTGGCGGGATCGGCAAAGCTGATCCACTGCAACACGGAGCTGCCATCAACCTTGCCGGCATCCTCGCCGTTGAGCTTGAGGGTCACGTTGACGCCCAGAAAGTTGTTGGCGGCATCGCATGCGGCCTGAATCTGATCATCGGTCAGCGTTCCATTGAGCGGCTCATAGGCATCGTTGCCGAGCTTGGAAAGATCTACGGACTCGGCCAGCGAGGCAAGCTCGAGGTCGGCATACTTAATGACATGCTCGCGGTTGAGTTTTTCGTTGGAGCGCGCCTTCTCGACGGTAAACTTGCCGGCCTGCTCGTCATAGGAGCTATTGGCCTCGAACGTGCCCGAACGGCCCTCGTTAAACTCGTTGATGGCGGCGCCCAGATCCTTCTCAAACTTCTTTTGGTCAAAGGTGTCGGAGAGCATGGACAGGTCGACGTCTTGATCAAGATCGACTTCGTTGGAGGTAGCGGTTGTTTTGGTCTTGCCGCTTAAGGATTCCACAAGGCGGACCGGCCAAATAAAGGCTTCGTTGTGGTTGATGATCTCTTTTGCGGCAGCTTCGCCGTCGACGATGGGTTCATCGGACTCGGGCTGATAGGTCCAGCTAAAGTCATCGCCTGTCACGGCGAGCTTATAGTGCTTCCATGCCGAATTGACCTTGGTGGCGGCAGACGAAGCGTTGGAGAACGAGACGTCGACGCCGGCGATGGTGGTGTTGGGGTAGGCTACCTGCGAAAATGCTACGACGCCTACGATATAGACAATGACGATTAGACCCAGGACGACAAAGAGCGTCGTCTTTTTGCCCGACTTATTGTTCTCGGCGGGTTTGCGCGCGGGGCCGCGATCGCCTCGAGCGTGCGTGTGGGGCTGCTTGGGCGCATTGCCGTTTGCCTGGCGCTGCTGACGTTGTTGACGCTGCTGTCGCTGTTGGTTCGGGCGTTGGGAAGCGTTTGCTGCACTACGCTGCTGACCGTGGCTCGGCGCGATAGGACGCGGCGACTGAACGCCGCCGGTGTGCCTGCTCGGCTGCTGCGGATCGGGAATCAGTTGAGTTCGATCGTTTTGCGACATCGTATGCATATCCTTCGATTTTCGCCTTGCGGTTCATCGTGTTTTTACTGGGCTTGCATTATAGCGATTGCCCTGCTGTTTGTGGTACGGAAACGGTGGCATTCGAAAGAGCTGGGACAAATGTCCCACCTTTGAGTCGTTCTTAGTCGCTATCCGCACACACCGCATTTTGCACAGGCCGAAAGTGCGGCCGGAGCCTGCGCGATGCCGCCCTTTGCCGTCTCGCGCAGCGTGGCTGGCAACGCGTGGCCCACCGAGAGCATTACATGTGCCATCTGGTCAAACGGCACCAAGCTCTTAATGCCTGCGAGGGCGAGTTGTGCCGAGCTAAAGGCCGCTGCTACGCCGATGGCGTTGCGGTTTTGGCAGGGCACCTCCACGAGGCCACCGACGGGGTCACAAACGAGGCCCAGCAGGTTACTCAGCGCGATGGAACTGGCGTCGAGCGCCTGCTCGGGCGTGCCGCCGAGCATCTGCACCAGCGCGGCGGCTGCCATGGCGGCGGCGCTTCCCACCTCGGCCTGGCATCCGCCCTCGGCGCCGGCGACGCAGGCGCTCGTGGTGAGGTTGAGGCCGGTGGCGGCGGCGCAGTAGAGCGCGTCCATGACCTGCTCGTCGTCGAGCTGCAGGCGATCGGCGAGTGCAAGCACGCAGCCGGGCACAACACCCGCTGAGCCTGCCGTGGGGGCGGCGACGATCACGCCCATGGTGGCGGAGCGTTCGAGCACGGCCATCGCGCGGGCCACGGCATCGGTCTGAACGGGGCCCATCAGGCTTGCGCTCAAATCGTTGCGGCCGGTGGCATCGACGAGTTTGGCCTCGCCGCCGATAAGCCCGCCGAGCGAACGCTGCGGATTGGCGATGGGGGCCGTGGTCTCCTCGCGCATGACGTCGAGCACGCGGCGCATGGCAGCGACGGCGTGGGCCTCGCCGGTCAGACGCGCCTCGCGAACGGCCATGACGGCGCCGATGCTGCGCCCCAGTTCCTCACACGCATCGAGCAACTGCTCGCCGTCGTCGAAGATTTCCTTGGCCGAGACGCCGGGGGAGAGCGACGAGGCAGAACCGGGGAGTTCGATAAACGTTGCGTAATCGACATTGTCGAGCTTGCGCAGCATGGGGACGACGGTGTCGTCGGGCGCGCCGTCGGTCTCAAAGACGGAGTAGGCCTGGCCGCCCACTTCGGTGCGGTAGGTGCGGCAGAAGGCGATGTTTACATGGGCGTAGGCGAGCAGGTTGGTGAGCGCGGCGAGTACACCGGGGACGTCCTTGTGCGCCACGAAGAGCGTGGAATACATGCCCGATATGTCGACGCCGACGCCGTTAATGCGGCTGATGCGCATCTTGCCGCCGCCCAGGCTCTCGCCGCGGACCTGTGCCGTGGCGCCCGTGTCGTCGACCATGTCGATGTCGACGGTGTTGGGGTGGATTGAGGCGTCGTCGCCCTTGATGCCAAAGTGATATTCGAGGCCCTGCTCGCGTGCGAGGTCGAAGGCCTGCTTGATGTTCTCGTCATCGGTGTCGAGGCCCAGGATGCCCGCGACGAGCGCACGGTCTGTGCCGTGGCCGCGGTAGGTGTGGGCGAAGGAGTTCCACAGGCCAAAGGTGACCTTGGTGATGCGACCTTCCAACAGGCTGGCGGCAACTTGGGCGCAGCGGAGGGCGCCGGCGGTGTGCGATGAGCTGGGGCCGACCATGACGGGGCCCAAGATCTCGAATGCCGAGGTCGTAGCTAGTGTTTGCGGCTTGCCTGCCATGGGTGCTCCTTCTTATCCCGTCGTTCCGAGTGCTTTGGTATTTGGTCGCCATCTCTACAATCCTGGCTCGCACGGCGGCCACAATAATTGGCCAACGGCTCGTGAGGGAAAA
>URTW01000218.1 GCA_900550815.1 uncultured Collinsella sp. | reverse complement strand
GAGAGCGGCGCTGGAGATTTTACCTTCAAGCTTAACCTCAATAAGGTTGACCAAGGGACCGAAAAGGGCCTTAAGGGCGCTGAGTTTAGCATCCAGTCTGCTGATGCGGACACTTTGAATCAATATGTTGCTTCAAAAAATAGTCCAGACGGAAAGGTCGTTGCTGGCCAACTTGTGAACTTTAGCGACAAGGATATTCCGGATTATCTCAAGTTCTCTTCTGACGATAAAGGAAAGATTGAAGTAAAGGGCCTAGATGCAGGTTCCTACAAGGTAACTGAGATTAAGGCGCCAAACGACAAATATACCGTTGCTAATCCCTTCACCTTTACCTTTAAGGCAGATTATAAGGATGATGCGGCAGAACTTGAGAAGATTACGGTCAGTCCTTCTCAGAATGACGAGCGTCGTTCCGATGTCGCCCTCGGCACCCTTGACAACACTCCGGGTGATAATACGCTGACCGTTACGAAAAATACCGCTGCCAATGTCCTAACTGGTGAAGTCACCATCACCATCGGCAACACCAAGCAGGGTGGCCTCCCGCTCACCGGCCTCAATGGCGTGACCTTCACTTGGATCGCTGGTGGCGCGGTGCTGTGCATCGGCGTGGCTCACCTCATCCGCAGCCGTAAGCAGGCCGAGGAGTCCGAGCAGGAGTAACGCTCGCTCATCCATCCCTTTGGCAGGTGGGATGTGATGGCCATGAGACTCGCGGACACTTTTCTCGTCCATCCACGTTCTTGCTTTGCCATTCTCTTTTCGGGGCAGACTCCGCACTGGAGTCTGCCCCGTTTTTTGGACAACACAGGCAGCCTCCACCGTCCGATGCGGACTCATCCGTCATCGCGTTTCTTGACTCGTATGAGGTTCGGTTTAAGGTCCGTAGGCGCACGCGCGGTGCGGACGGTAGAAGGCATTTGCGCCGCAACAAGCGCAAATAAGAATGCCCGGGGGTAGGATCCCGGGCATTTAACAAAACCAGAAAACTAGGCCGCCCGCGCTCCCAAACATTTACGCGGGGTGCGTCGTTTCCTATTGTCATTGTATCCCGAATCGCCCCGCCGATTCGGGACATTTTGAAAACGCAAATGCTGGCTTATCCTCGACTGGACGGTGCAGTCTAGCGGCGTTGTCCGGCGCGGAAGCTCGCTAATCGGCTATTATTTGTTTAGACAACCTGAGTTGTAGAGGAGTGACCGGCGATGGTGCAGGGCGCCAAACATATGAAGAGCAATAACGCCGCGGCCAACGGTGGCTCAAGCCCTCAACCCAAACCTCAACCAAAGCCCAAGCGCCGCCGCAAGCGACTGCCGCGCTGGGCCGACCGGCTCATCACCATCGTCATCATCCTTATTGGCGTGGGCCTTATGACCTGGCCGTGGATCTTGGACCGGCTCGAGGCCTCGGGCGTGTTCAACCAGATCAGCACCGTGTCCAGCACCGTGGACGCGCTGTCTGCCGAGGAGCGCGAGCGCATCTTGCTCCAGGCGCGCTCCTTTAACGAGCAGCTGGCGGGCGAGGCCACCGAGCTTCCCGCCGACCAGATCGAGCCCTACGCCCAGCAGCTCATCTTTGATCGCGACCCCATGATGAGCTGGGTCGAGATCCCCTCCATCGACGTGAGCATGCCCATCTACCACGGCACGAGCGAAGAAGTCCTTATGGCGGGCGTCGGCCACCTGGAGGGCACGAGCCTGCCGGTGGGCGGCACCTCGACGCATTGCGTGCTCACCGCGCACTCGGGCATGCGCAACCTGAGCATGTTCGACGACATCCACTCGCTGGAGCCCGGCGACCTGGTGCTGCTGCACACCATGAACAAGACGCTCGCCTACAAGATGGTGGACTCCGAGGTGGTGCTGCCCGAGGAGATGGAGTCGCTGACCATCGAGCCCGGCGCCGACAAGGTGACGCTCGTCACCTGCACGCCCTACGGCGTGAACGACCATCGCCTGCTGGTGCATTGCGTGCGTACCAAGTACAACAAGAAGGACGTCGACAAGCAAAAGTCGCTGGCCGGCCGCCACTGGGGCAAGCGCGAGTTTGCCGTGCTCATCGTGGTCATAGCCATTGTGCTGTTGCTGCTGGACATCGTGATCCACGCGGTCCGCAAGCGCCGCAAGGCTAAGGTCTCGGCATAAGACATTCTCCAGAACCACCGCAATTGGGACAGGCGCCTTTGTGGTGGTCGGGACTTCCAAACCATCACAACATTCGATGAAAATCGCGATTTTGACGAAAAGCGTCGAATGTTGTGATGCTTTTCGTTGTGGACGGTGCGGTTTCGCTGCAGAACCGCCAGCCTGCCGCCTGCCAACCCGCCACCCTCGTTACGTTTTCGCTGCATTTGGGTAAAGCACCTGCTCCAAGCGGCGTTGGCTTGTATACTAGAGCGGTTTATCTGTTATGCGGAAGGGAGCGCCTATGGCACTCAGCGAGAAAGACGTGCGCGGCATCGCCGAGTACGCAAAGATCGCACTGACCGATGACGAGCTCACCCAGATGACGTCCTACCTGAATGACGCCGTCCAGATGCTCGAGCCCGTCTTGCAATATGACTTGCCCGACGTGGAGCCCACGTTCCATCCCATCGGAAGCCTGTCCAACGTGATGGGCGATGACCTGCGCGAGCCCGAGCGCGACCTGCCGCTTGACGTCGCGCTCGAAAACGCCGGCAGCGCGCGCGACCGCTACTTCCGCGTGCCGTCCATTTTGGGAGAGGGGGAGAGCGAGTAATGGCGCTAAGCTTCGATTCCCTTACCGCCGCCCAGATTGCCGCGGGCGATGCCGCCGGCGACTTTACCGCCACCGAGGTGGCTCAGGCCTCCCTTGCCGCCATCGAGGCGCGCGAGGGCGGGGTCCAGGCATTCCTGCAGGTGGCGCCCGAGCTTGCGCTCGAGGCCGCCGCGCGCGTGGATGCCGACCGTGCCGCAGACAAGCCGCTGCCCCCGCTCGCGGGCGTGCCGCTGGCCATCAAAGACAACATGAACCTCGTGGGCACGCGCACCACTTGCGCGTCCCGCATGCTCGGGGACTACCAGAGCGTCTACACCGCCACCTGCGTCCAACGCATGCTCGATGCCGGTTGCTTGCCCATGGGCAAGGCCAACATGGACGAGTTTGCCTTTGGCAGCTCCAC
>URTW01000217.1 GCA_900550815.1 uncultured Collinsella sp. | reverse complement strand
GGGGCGAGACTCGGCGCCGCCTGAGACTTCCATATGGTTAGGTGCGTACTTTGCCATTTCTTCTCCCAATCGTTGAAGGGGTACCTATGACAATTCGTACGATACAACCGCCGAAAGGGTTCCTGTTGCGCAACATTGGCAAGGAAATGTCGACAAACTTGAGTCACATTTATGAGTCGAAGTTCTTGGCAAGCTAATGTCTCGTTCTGTAACAGCTAGACCCCGTTTTGCCGGGTATTTGTTACAGATCAAGACAAACATGTGGCAGGAAACTTAATGTCTCAATCTGTAACATCTGGCGGGAAATATGACCTCTAACTGTTACAGATCAAGACATAGAAATCGGCCGAAAACTAACATCTCGTTCTGTAACATCTAGACCCGTATCTGCCGAGCTAGTGTTACAGATCGAGACAATTGCCGGAAAGGGGTCCCGTCACGGCAAGACACCCACCGCCTAGATACAGAACCCAGGGATCACACAGGTTCGCTTATTTGGCTTTTCCGCAGGCGTTGCGTACGTAAAGACGTCGCCGTCGTGCCCCACGCGGTTCATATAGAGCGTGCCTTCGCTCTCCGATGTGTCGGGGCTCACCGTGCGCTCCCACCAACAGGTGTCCTTGCCTTTCCACTGGCGGACCATCGTCTCGTTCGTGGAATACGGGCTCACCTTGAGCTCGCGGAAGAGCTGATACTCCTTGCCCTCGCCGTTGTAGATGTCTGCCAGGTAGTGATAGCCCTCGGTAAACGAATCGGGCGGTTGCGTACCGCACAGCTCGACCATGGCGGGCAGCCAAAGGGTTGCGGGCAACTCGCTCAGGCACGATGCGCTGTTGGCGGCGCCCACATTGTTCGAGACCTTCTTGACCCCTTTAATGAGTGCGCGCAACTCGTTGGGCAGCAGCTTAAGGCCGTCGCCGTTGAGCCATTCCCGCAGCTCGCAATCTGCCCAGCCGGCGCTCGGCGGTTCAGCCGCAGCGTTGCGCTCGGCAATACACGCGTCGAACATAAACGTCAGCCCGGCCTTGCCCGTACCGTCCAGAAGCTCATCGTGACGGATGCCCACAAGCTGCGCGCCGACCTCCAGCCCGTTGGTGAGCGTGACACGCTTGGTGCACGGATAGGGGATATGCCCATCAGCGTCGAGCAGGTGGTAACGCTTGGCAATCTCGCGTGCCTCGCTACGGGTCTCGGCGGCCTTAATCTTGAGCGAAATCTCCTGCAGCTGATCCCAGGTGTAGTCGTCAAGTGAACCGCGGATGCCGTCAAGGTAGTCGGGGATGCCAAAGCCATGGGTTGCCGCCCCGATAACGCTGAGCCCCGCAACGGCTGCGATAGCGCCGCCGATAATAAAGCGGCGGCGGGTCATGGCATCGTGGCGGGCCTGATTCAGGATCTCTCGTGCGCGCTCGCCGGCGACGTCGACCTTAAGGTGCGTGCCAGAATCGATATCAATCGCGGCCTCGTCTCCTGTGCCTTCGCGGCCCTCGGATTCGGCATCGGTGAGGTATGCCGAGAGCACCTCGAGCATCTGCTGCTCGGTGGGACGATCGCACTGCTCGACTGAGAGACCCTTCATGATGATTTGGACGAGCGCTTCATCGCCCTCGCAGCGCGGCTCGAGCGGCGCCAGCTTGGTCTTGGTCTTTACGAGATAGAACGAGCCGGTTGCAGCGGCGTCCGTCGACTCAAAGTCAAACGGTTTGCGACCGCTGTAGAGCTGGTACAGAATGCTCGAAAGCGCGTAGACATCGATTGCCGGCGAACGGCGAAGGGCCGCGATGCCTTCGATATCCTGCGTGAGCATCTCGGGCGCGGCGTATGCGGGCGTGGCAAAGCGCCAGATGTCGGCGCGCCGGGTGATCGTGTCGTCGCCGAGAGCCATGGTCGCGGAGCCCATGTCGATGAGGCAGGGGTCAAAGGAACAATCGGCAATCTGCTGCTCGAGTGTTCGGCTGGTGGTGCGGAACATGATATTGGCAGGCGACAGGTCGCGATGGACGACCGGATTCACGAGGCCTTGGGTCATCAAGAGCGCACGAAGCACGGCGTTTCCGACGGCGGCGACCATCTGGGTGGTCAGCCCGCCCGAGGCGTCGTGCGGAAGCAGAGGTAGCGCCTGCTTGAGTGAGGTGCCCTCGACCCACTCCATGAGGATGAGCGGGTCATCCTCGCACGATCCGTAGCCATAGACGAGTGGAAATCCGCGCAGGTGCGAGACGGTACACAGATGACGGTACTCCTCGAACAGCGCGGCGGTGTTGGCCAGGTGCGCTGCCGATTGCTCGGCGGAACGGTCGGGGGCTTGGCCGGAAAGGATGGCGTTGTCCTTGAGTAGCTTGACGGCAAAGACCTCGCCGCTCGTGTTGGTCGCGCGCAGCACGTGCCCGATGTTGCCGTTGTTGCGGTGGGCCGTCTGGAGAATAAGCGTCATAAACCGACGCTTGGCCTCGTCCTCGGCGCTGGGGTCGACCGCCACGGCGGTGTCGAACGTGTCAAGACGGATGAGTTTGTCGCCATAGGCGCTATCGGTAGTATCCATGGCGTTCCTTTGTCTGGCATGGGTTGCCGCACGTATACGTGAGCAGTGCGGATATCGGTAAAGAACCATGATAGCCGCACTGCCCACGTATGCCGCTGAGTATTGTCGTTTACGACGCAGAAGGTAGAAGACGAAAGACGGACGGCGACCGTCTTCCGATCGCCGTCCGTGCTAGTCCACAATGACAAGGAATGTCGTGTAGAGACCCAGATGGAGCCTGTCGCTGTTGGCGATTTCCACGGGGGGATAGATCTTGCCGGGCTCGCGTTGGTCGCGCGGCGGCTCAATCACAATATCGCCGTCGCCCGCGCCCGATTCGAGCACTGGGCCGGTGGTCGATCCAAGGCCCTGGGCGTACCAGTGCTCACCCTCGAGCCAAATGCGAAGATGCTCGCGCGATGCGTCGGCGCCCACATCGGTGATGCTGGGCGAGGTTTTGGGCAAAGAACCAATCACGGTGCCGCGCGGATCGCGTGTGAGGGGATGGATTTGCATGTCGGCGCAGTTGTCGGCATGGGTTCTGAGCAGACCGAGGTTGGGGGCGACGGTGCGCGGCTGTTCCAGGCTGTTCATAAAGCCACGACCGACGGTAGTATCGGTGGTG
>URTW01000216.1 GCA_900550815.1 uncultured Collinsella sp. | reverse complement strand
GCGCGCGGCGCGCTACACCTATGCTGAGGCTATCGGCGCCGAGTCCGTCGAGTTGCCCCGCGTGGGCGCCCTGGGTGCGCTCGTGGGCTATGCGACCGATCCTGCCACCGTGGGCTATCAGCCCATGCATGTCAACTTTGGCCTGGTGCCGCCGCTCGAGGACGGTAAGCGCCGCAGCAAGCGCGACCGCTATCAGGCCTATGCGGACCGTGCGCTCGAGGCCCTCGATGCCTACTTGGCCACGCGTTCCGACTTGTTTGGAGGCGACCGGTCATAGCCTTTGACCTGTACGACACCGTCGACTCTTTTATCGCCTATATCGCACGCGTTGAGGGGCTTTCTCCCAACACGGTGACGGCCTATGGCTCGAGACTGGAGCGCTTTGCTGCCTGGTGCGAGCGCGAGGATATTGATGCTTTCGCTGCCGACGTGCGCACCATTCGTCGCTATCTTGCTGAGCTTTCGCGTGAGCAGGTGGCTCCCCGAACGCTTGCGGCGCACCTGTCGGCTATCCGATCTCTCTATCGCTGGATGGCTGCCGAGGGGATTGTCGAGGGCGATGCGGTCTCGGCGATCGCGTCGCCCAAGCTGCCGCGTGACCTGCCGGGCGTCCTTACGACCCAGCAGGTCGAGGCGCTGCTCAAGACGCCTGACACCTCGACGCCTGCGGGACTGCGCGATGCGGCGATGCTCGAGTTGCTCTATGCCTCGGGTGCCCGCATCTCAGAGCTTGCGGCGCTCAATGTGGAATCCATCTCATGGTCCGAGCGCACGCTGCGCCTGTGGGGCAAGGGGAGCAAGGAGCGTATCGTCCCTCTGTATCGTCGTGCGCTCGATGTGACGCGTCTCTATATTGAAGAGGGGAGGCCGGAGTTGCTCGCTCGGGCAAAGCGCCGCGACCTCGCTACCGGGCCGCATCCGCTGCTTATATCGGCGCGCGGCAATCGCATGAGCGCCGCGATGCTTCGGCGGCGGTTCCATACGCTGGCGACGCTCGCCGGCATTCCGGCTGACATCGCCCCGCATGCGATGCGCCATACCTTTGCGACCGACTTGCTCGAGGGCGGTGCGGACCTGCGCTCGGTTCAAGAGCTGCTAGGTCATGCGAGCCTGTCCACGACGCAGATCTACACGCATCTCACACCCGATCGGCTTAAACGTGCCGTGGCTCAAGCCCATCCCCGCGGCGAATAGTGGCTGGGACGTCCCGCGCCGCACTCAGGTGTGTGGTTTTGATTGCGGGTTGGCAGGAAGAGGCATTCCTGCTATCATTCATCGGGTTGCTTCACGGCAACATGTTTTTATCACGCACGCGCGGCTACTTCATACCGTGGTGCCCGGGCTTTGGTAGCACATGTCCGGGTTGGTTTTGGAGGATGACCCCGCGCGGAGGCAAACCACAGGAGGTTTAACATGGCTACCAAGATTAATATCCGCACCCTGCGCGAGGCCGGCTGCCACTTCGGTCACCAGACCCGTCGCTGGAACCCCAAGATGAAGCCGTTCATCTTCGGTGAGCGCAACGGCATCTACATCCTCGACCTCAAGCAGACCATCCTCGACGCCGACCAGGCCTACACCTTCGTCAAGAACGTCGCCAAGGGTGGCAACGTGCTATTCGTCGGCACCAAGAAGCAGGCTCAGGAGGCCGTCAAGAACGCTGCTGAGCGCGCCAACATGCCTTACATCAACCAGCGTTGGCTCGGCGGTATGCTGACCAACTTCGTCACCATCCGCTCCCGCATCAACCGCATGGAGGAGCTCGAGGCCATGGTCGAGGACGGCCGCATGGCTGTTCTGCCCAAGAAGGAGCAGGCTGTTCTCGGCAAGGAGCTCACCAAGCTCCAGACCAACCTCGGTGGCGCCCGCGACATGAAGGGTCTGCCCCAGGCTCTCTTCGTCATCGACACCAAGCGCGAGGAGAACGCCATCAAGGAGGCTCAGCGCCTGAACATCCCCGTCGTCGCCCTGATCGACACCAACTCCGATCCCGACGAGGTCGAGTACGGCATCCCCTGCAACGATGACGCTATCTCCGCTGTCACCCTTATGTGCGAGCTCATGGCTGACGCCTGCCTCGCTGGCTCTGGTAAGGAGCAGGTCTCCGAGGCCGAGATGGCCGCTGAGCCCAAGGCCGAGTAAATCAGTCTTAGTTAATTCTTTTTCATCTCTTTGAAAGGAACCACAATGGCCCAGATTACCGCCGCTATGGTCAAGCAGCTCCGCGAGATGACCGACTCCCCGATGATGGAGTGCAAGAAGGCTCTCGTCGAGGCTGACGGCGACATGGACTCCGCTGTCGACGTTCTGCGTAAGAACGGCCTTGCCAAGGCTGCCAAGAAGGCTGGCCGTGAGACCAACGAGGGCGCTGTCGCCGCGTTCGTCTCCGAGGATGGCAAGACCGGCGCTCTGCTCGAGCTCTCCTGCGAGACCGACTTCGTTGGCTCTAACGCCAAGTTCACCGGCTTTGCTTCCAAGGTCGCTGAGGTTGTCGCTACCACCGAGCCTGCTGACGTCGACGCTCTGCTCGAGAAGCCGATGGGCGAGGAGACCGTTTCCTCCGAGCTCACCGAGATGATTCACATCATGGGCGAGAACATGAAGATCTCCCGCTTCGCTGCCCGCAAGGCTGAGAACGGCGCGCTCGCTTCTTACATCCACATGGGTGGTAAGATCGGCGTCCTCGTCGAGTTCGCCTTCGAGAAGGCTGAGACCGCTCAGGCTGAATCCTTCAAGACCTTCGCTCACGACGTTGCCCTTCAGGTTGCCGCTGTCGCCCCGATCTGCGCTACCCGCGATCAGGTTCCGGCCGAGACCGTCGAGCACGAGAAGCAGATCTACATGGCTCAGGCTGCCGAGTCCGGCAAGCCCGAGGCCATTCAGGAGAAGATGGCTGTCGGCCGTCTGGAGAAGTTCTACAAGCAGTCCGTGCTCACCGAGCAGGAGTTCATCAAGGACAGCTCCCTCACCATCAAGAAGTACGCAGAGCAGGTCTCCAAGGAGCTCGGCGACACCATTACCGTCGTTGCCTTTGACCGTCTGGTCCGTGGCGAGTAAATAAGCTCTTGTAGCTGGTAATGAGCAGGCTGTGGGTTTTACTCACAGCCTGCTTTTTCATGGCTCTTCTTAGAGCCTTTGATAGAATGTTGAGAGTTCAATCTAAA
>URTW01000215.1 GCA_900550815.1 uncultured Collinsella sp. | reverse complement strand
CCAGGTCGCCGAGCGTAACGTTTATGGCCTGGAACGCGCCCAGGAGCTCCAGCAGCAGCCAGCGGCCAAAGTAGCCCTGACGCGCCGTAAAGCTACCGATGCCCTCGCGGTCGACCTCGAGTTTATAGATAGCGATGAGCACATAGCCGCCCACCCACAGCGCCAGATTGGTGTAGAAGGGCGCGATGCCCGAGCCAAAGCTCTTGACCGGATAGATTGACTTGGACGTCAGCGCAACCGGAGATGCCATGAAATCTGCCACGTCATCGACGTCGACGCCCATCAGGTCGGCCAGCTCGCCCATGAACTCGGAGGTCTGTAGCGCCGCGATGTCGTTGGCGGCGGTTGCGAGCTTGTCCTGGACCTTGGCAAGCGAGGAATCGGTCTGGGACAGCGTGGTCTTGGCCTGGCCGAGCGTAGCGTTAAGCTGCGAAAGCGTACCGCGCGCGCTTGCAATCGTGGGCGTGAGGCCAGATACGATACCCGTCAGATCACCCGAGACGGCGGCAAAGGAATCAAGCGCGCTCGAGGCCTTCGGCAGCGCGTTTTGACCCAGGTCCGTCTGGGCCTGGCCAAGGTTGGTCGCACCGGTCTGAATTGCGTTATTGATAGCATCGCTGGCACCCGAGACAGCCGCGGCGTCATTCGCCATGGCGCTCGACTGCGCAGACAGACCGTCCTTGATGCTCTGAAGCTTTTCATTCTGCTCGCGGAGCAAACCGATGGTCGATACAATGCGCGCGTCAATTTCCTTGGAACCCGTCGACGTGTCATTGACGAGAATTTCCAAGTGCCCGATAACGGCCTTATTGTGGTCGATCGTCGCTTGGAGAGACTCGAGCGAGTTGTCGATGCGGGTGGTCGTAGATGTGACCGTGCCCGTCAGCTTGCCGATGGCAGCGTTCGCGGAGGCCGACGTCTTGGTGAGCGCAAGGCTGCCTTCCGAGAGCGCCTTGGAGAGCGAGGCGACAGAGTTGCCCGCCGTGGTGCGAGCTTCACCCAGCAGGTCGTTGCCCTGAGAGAGCGCTTGCGTCAGTGACGGCGCCTGACCCTGCATGCCGGCAAGTGCCGCATCAGCCGAGGCGATAGCGCCACCCGTCTTATCGATGGCGGCATTCATGTCGCCAATCGAATCGCGCACCTCGCCCAAGGTGTCGGACGCCTCGGACACCGAACTTGCCAGCGAGTCCTGAGTCTGGGTTGCCTTGTCCTTTAAATCGACTCCGGCATCCTTGGCAATGCTGGCAACGGTCTCGCCCACCGTGGAGACAAATTCCGAGTTGATCTGCTCCTCGATGGTGCTTGCGCCGGTGTCGGTAACCTTGGGCGCAATAGCGCTCTTCTTCTCATTGACGTAGTACGTAAGCTTGGGCTGATGGTAGTTGCCGTCGAGCATCGAAACCATGTTATCCGAGAAGTTCTTGGGGATTACGATGGCCGCATAGTACTCACCGCTCTCGACGCCCTCCTTGGCATCGGCCGCCGAGTCAACGAAGGTCCAGCCCAGCTGATCGTTCTCCTTGAGCTGATCGACGACCTGGTCGCCCGCGTTGAGCTCGCCCACCAAGTCGTTTTGGGTGCCCCGATCGTTGTTGGCGATGGCAATCTTGATACCCTGGGTGTTTCCGTACGGATCCCAGTTTGCCACGATGTTATACCAGGCATACAGCGAGGGAATAACGCACACGCCTAGGGTAACCACCAGGGCGACGGGGTTCACAAGCAGTCGCTTAATGTCGCGCTTAAATATCGCAAAGGACACCTTTGCATTGGATAGTTTGCTGCCGAGACTCACGCTTGGACCATCCATCCTGTCGTTAAATCGAATCGTACTATCGACAACCATTGTAGTAGGCGCTTTAACGTCTCAAAGCACAATGGTGTTGAGTTTTGCGGGTAGCAATATACTACGAAGATGAGTTAACGTACAGATGTACAGTATCCTAAATTTCAGCAGGTCACAAAACCACAACCCGCACAAATTAGCAATTCAAATAGTCATCGGGGACGTTCTTAAACGACTAGTCAAACAAGAACGTCCCCAATGACTACTTAGGACCACGGCAACGTCGATGTTTTGGCAATGCCAGCGAGCGGGCGCCAGAGCGAACAAATTGGCATGAAAAGAGGACGGCATAGACCTTCTGGTCGTGCCGTCCTCTTTGAATGACAAGTTGTCGCTTTGGTGCCCGCGCAGCGTCGAGCAGTTACGGCGTTTGGTAAAACGCCGTAACTCCCCTAGCTCATCATGGCATTCATCATCTCGTTGGTTGCGGAATCGTCGGCAGACCACTCGCCGTCGTCATTGCAGGAATACTTGAAGGTGACCTTGGTGTCCTTGGTCTTAGCAGCCTTGGTCACATCGACCATAACCTGACCGGCCATCTTGTACAGCTCGTCATCGGAAGGCATCGAATCGAGCGCGGCGACCTTCTCCTGGTACTGGGTGGCAAAATCCTCAACGATCTGGTTCATGGACTTGCAGGTAATGGTGACCTCGGCAGTTGCGGTGCCCTTGTCCTCGTCGACCGTCACGTCGCCGATCTTGTAGTCAAAGCCCTCGAGATAGCTCTTGGCATACTCCTTGGGATCGATGCCCAGCTGCTCGAACTCGTCGCCCGAGGCCTCTTCCAGGCCGGCAAGGAAGTCGTCGCCACCGTTCTTGACCTCGTCAAACTGAGTCGTAAGATCCTCGGTGATGAGCTCCTCAACCGAAGGACCTCCACAGCCGGAAAGCACGACCACACATGCAACCAAGACGGCCATGAGGGGGGCAAGCAGCAGCTTCTTTTTCATGTTGTTCCTCCCAATGAGCGGCACTGCGCTTCCCAGACGCGGCGCACGTTGTAATAAGTAAGCCCATACTATCCACTTATGAACACCCTCGGCAACGCGAAGGCACGGTCGGTTCGTTTTAGCGTCCGAACGGTTTGCAAGCCCGCCCAACGTGCAATAAAACGCTTTCCCGCGGTGCAATAAAAAAGGTGGCCGGAAAACCCGACCACCCTTGCACATCCTTTGGATGCCGCAGTTTACTTGCGGACGACCTTAACGATGGCGTCACCGGCGGCGACGGCGGACTCTGCCTCAACGGTGAGCTCGACGTCGGCAAACTCGGCGGTGTTGGACACGGCCACCACGACGCAGTCCTTGTAACCAGCAGCGGCGAT
>URTW01000214.1 GCA_900550815.1 uncultured Collinsella sp. | reverse complement strand
GGGTATCGGGTTCCCACATTCATCCGCACATGTGCGGATGAATGTGGGAGGTGTTCGGATGAAGTCGATAATCAAGGACCTGCCTTGTACCCAGCACGAACAAAACGGAACGCGGCGATATGCTCGCAGAATGTGTTATCCTATAGCCCAATGCGTTGACGGAGAGGGTTTTGCCCGCCGCGTCGCCGGCAAGAGAGGGAAGGTCATGGGCTGCAAGCCTTCCTGCGGTGGCAAGGGCCAAGCGTTCACTCCCGAGCAGCAACCTCAACGGGCGCGCGGCCAGCGGCGGCGAAGCCCCAGTAGGGAAGCCGTGAGCCTCGCGATAAGGGGCGCAGAGTGGGCGCGGCGGGCCAGACATCCGCCGGGTCAAACAAGGTGGTACCGCGGAATTTAACCGTCCTTGGGCAATGCACATGCCCGAGGGCGGTTTTTTGTTACCGAACCGGGCCGCGCATCCGCAGCATCGGGCGGCGTCAGCCGTCCCGGAGCGCGGATGCGCGAGAGACGAAAGGGAAGACATGAGTCTGATTGATGATCTGGTCAAACTCGAGGAAGAGGCCAAGGAGCTCGTCACTAGCGCCGACGACGCCGCAAAGCTCGAGGCCGCGCGCGTTGAGCTGCTCGGCCGCAAGGGTCGTATTACCGGCCTGATGCGCATGATGGGCAAACTCGCCCCCGAGGATCGCCCCATGATGGGCAAGCGCGCCAACGAGATGCGCCAGCTGAGCGAGGGCATGCTCGACGAGCGCACCACCGAGATGAAGGCCGCCGCCCTCAAGCACGCACTCGAGCACGAGGCCGTCGACATCACACTGCCGGGCATCCGTCCGCAGATCGGCCACCAGCATCTGATCAAGCAGATCATCGAGGAGGCCGAGGACATCTTCTGCGGTATCGGCTACACCGTCGAGTCCGGCCCCATGGTCGATACCTCCTACTACAACTTCACCGCGCTCAACGCCCCCATGGATCACCCGAGCCGTTCGGCCCGCGATACCTTCTACGTGATCGACAACAACCCCGGCAGCGTCGCGCATCCCGAGGCTCACGCTCACGGCGAGTCCGACGTGCTGCTGCGCACCCAGACCTCGGGCGTGCAGATCCACACCATGGAGTCGCAGAAGCCGCCCATCTACATGATCTGCCCGGGCACCGTCTACCGTCCCGACACGGCCGACGCCTGCCACCTGCCGCAGTTCAACCAGATCGAGGGCCTGGTCGTCGACGAGGGTATCACCTTTGGCGATCTTAAGGGCACGCTCGACTACTTTGTTAAGTGCATGTTTGGCGAGGATCGCAAGACGCGCTATCGCCCGCACTTCTTCCCCTTCACCGAGCCTTCCTGCGAGGTGGACGTGAGCTGCCACGTGTGCGGCGGCAAGGGCTGCAACTTCTGCAAGCACAGCGGCTGGATCGAGATCCTGGGCTGCGGCATGGTCGACCCCAACGTCCTGATCAACTGCGGCATCGACCCCGAGAAGTACACCGGCTTCGCCTTTGGTATTGGCGCCGAGCGCGTCGCGGCACTGCGCTACGACCTGCCCGACCTGCGCACGTTGATGACTGGTGACATGAGGTTCTTGAACCAGTTCTAGAACGCTTTCTTCTTAGTTGCAGTTTCCGGCTCAAAGCCGCATTTATGAAAGGAGACCAGTTAGATGCGCGTTTCTTACGACTGGCTCAAGACCATGATCGATATTCCGGAGGATCCCAAGACCCTTTCGGACGAATATATCCGTACCGGCACCGAGGTCGAGGCGATCGACACCGTGGGCGAGTCCTTCGACCACGTGGTGACCGCCAAGGTGCTCACCAAGATCCCGCACCCCGATAGCGACCACATGTATGTGTGCTCGGTCGATGTGGGCGACAAGAATCTCGACGCCGACGGCAATCCCGCTCCGCTGCAGATCGTCTGCGGCGCGCAGAACTTCGAGGCCGGCGACCACATCGTCACGGCCATGATTGGCGCCGTGCTTCCCGGCGACGTCAAGATCAAGAAGAGCAAGCTTCGCGGCGTCGTGTCCATGGGCATGAACTGCTCCGCGCGCGAGCTCGGCCTGGGTGGCGACCACTCCGGCATCATGATCCTGCCCGAGGATACGCCCTGCGGCATGCCGTTTGCCGAGTACGTGGGCTCGAGCGACACCGTGCTCGACTGTGAGATCACGCCCAACCGTCCCGACTGCCTGTCCATGATCGGCATGGCCCGCGAGACCGGCGCCATCTTCGACCGCGATTTCCACGTTGAGCTGCCCGCTATCAAGGCGGAGACCGGCCGCGCGACCGACGACGAGCTTTCGGTCGAGATTGCCGACGAGGGCCTGTGCGACCGCTACGTCGCTCGCATCGTGCGCAACGTGAAGGTCGGCCCGTCGCCCGACTGGATGGTCAAGCGCCTTAACGCCCTGGGCGTGCGCCCGCACAACAATATCGTCGACATCACCAACTATGTGATGATGCTCACCGGTCAGCCGCTGCACGCCTTTGACCTGGACACCTTTGCCGAGCGCGATGGCAGGCGCCGCGTGGTGGTTCGCGCCGCCCAGCAGGACGAGAAGTTCACGACGCTCGACGGCGAGGAGCGTGTGCTCGATGCCGGCATGGGCCTCATCACCGACGGCGAGCGCCCTGTGGCGTTGGCCGGCGTTATGGGCGGCATGGATTCCGAGATCGAGGACGATACCGTCGATGTGATGGTCGAGAGCGCCTGCTTCAACGCCGGTCGCACCTCGCACACCAGCCGCGATCTGTCGCTGATCTCCGACGCCTCCATTCGCTTTGAGCGCCAGGTTGACGAGACCGGCTGCGTGGATGTTGCCAACATTGCCTGCGCGCTCATCGAGGAGATCGCCGGCGGCGAGGTTGCTCCCGGCTATGTGGACGTGTTCCCCGCGCCCAAGACCGTCGACAGCATCAAGCTGCGCCTGGCCCGCGTGCGCGCCATCTGCGGTGCCGACATCGAGCCCGACTTTATCGAGCGCTCGCTCACCCGCCTGGGCTGCACCGTCGAGCGCGACGGCGAGGACTTTATGGTCACGCCGCCGAGCTTCCGTCCCGACCTGCCGCGCGAGATCGACCTGATCGAGGAGGACCTGCGCCTGTCGGGCATGGGCCACGAGCCGGCGACCATCCCGCCAGCCAAGAACCAAAACCGCGGCCTGACCCGCGCGCAGAAGCTACCCCCAA
>URTW01000213.1 GCA_900550815.1 uncultured Collinsella sp. | reverse complement strand
TCAGGCCGAGAACCCCGGCAAGTAAGCCTTCGACCACATGGAGATTGAGGAGCTCGCGCGCAAGGGCGGCTCCGAAACCTCCCAGGGCAAGCAGTGCACCGAGTACGCCGTCGCCAACTCCGCCGCGCGCGTCTGCGCCGCCGTGCTGCACAACGAGCACGCCGTGCTTTCGGCCTCTACGCTTATGACCGGCCAGTATGGCGAGGAGGGCATCTTCACCTCCCTGCCGTGCGTGATCGGTGCCGAGGGCGTCGAGGAGGTCTACACGCTGGACCTTTCCGAGCACGAGCTCGAGGGCTTCCACAAGAGCTGCCAGCACATTCGCGACAACATCGCCCAGCTCGATTGGTGGGACGCCGAGGCATACGACGCCAAGTAAGCCGCTGGCTGCCGCAACCTTGCGAATCTATGCGCGATACTAAGCGGGCCGCACCGGAAACTCACCGGCGCGGCCCGCTTTTTGACTCAAACGACACGCTTGCGAATCGAAGGCGAATGTTTTTTCGACAGATGGAACAGGGCGCTTTAATCCTCAAACCACGCGATTGCGCGAATGGGCGAGCCGTCGCAATCCTCAATTTTGAGCGGTGCGCAGCTAAACCAGAACAGATCGTCGCCGCAACAGTCCAAGTCCTTAAGATTCTCGATGTTGACGATATCGCATGCGCGGAACAACTTCTTGTGGCGCGTCAGGTTTTCGTCCGCGATGGGGTCGAGTCCAATTACATCAATGCCGATGCCCTTGTAGCCGCCGTCGATGATTAGGTCCAACACTTCGTCGTCCACGCAAGGATAGTCACCAAAGTACGCCTCGGTTCCCCAGCGCTTATCCCAACCCAAGTTGAACAGCAAAAACTCGGCCTGGGTCACCTTGTCGCCATAGGGACGGAGCTGCTCCACAGTAATGGCCTCACCCTCGGTGAGCATGCGGCAATCGACAACCAATGCCCTGCCTATAAACTGGCTTGCCGGAAACGCATCGAGCGTCGTGCGGTCGGCAAACAGATGCGCCGGTGGATCCATATGCGTCCCCGTATGGGTGTACATCTGCATGAGCGTCTCTTTAAATCCGTCGTGCTCGTAGGTGCTCGCCGGCAGCAGCTTGGGTGCATCGGCTCCGGGAAATACCGGCATGTCTTCCCTAATAGTGTGAGTCAAATCAAGCACGCGCATGTTCAATCCCCATTTCTTTCTTGGCAAAGCAAAACGGGGCCCGCACTTGGCGGAAGCCCCGTCGTGAGAGGTTATTCCCGTTACCTAGTACTGCTCGATGCCCATGTAGCGACGAACCTCGGGGCTGTGGTCAAACACCTTACCGCGGGCGGCGCGCAGCTCGCAGCTCATCGCATAGAAGAAGATCGGCTCCAGGTACGAACGCACGCTGACAGGTCCCTCGCCCACGCCGTACTCGAGCGCGTCGAGCACCATGATCGTGTCGGTGTGCGTGTTGAGGAACGCCAGCGCGCGCTCCTCCATGGGGCGGCACTCGCCCGATCCGAGCTGCACAAAGTAGAACACGCCGGGCTCGGTAGCCTCGAAGGGACCGTGGAAATACTCGCCGGAGTGGATGTAGCAGCAGTGCTGCCACTGCATCTCCATGAGCGAGCAGATTGCCATGGCGTAGGTCTGGCTAAAGTTGGGGCCGGAGCCCAGGATGTAGAAGAACTTGTGCTGCTGGCAGAGCTCGGCAAAGCGATCGCCCAGCTCGGCGTTGACCTTCTCGCGGGCGGCGGGCAGCAGCGCATCCATCTGCTTAAGGCCCTCGTACATGTCGGCGAGTGCCTCGTAGCCTTCCTGCTGGTCGAGCAGCTCGGCGGCGATCAGAGCGCCGATGCCCTGCGGCACCTCGGCCTGCAACACGCCCTCGCCCCACGGATAGACCCAGGTGGTCCACTTGCCGTTGTCGATCTTTGAGCCCTCGCAGTCGGTAAGGGCAATGACCTCGGCTCCGGCGGCCAGCGCCATCTCGCAGCCGTCGACGACCTCCTGCGTGTTGCCGCTGTGGCTGCATGCAATAACGAGAGACTTCTCGCCAAGGCTCTTGGGGGCCATCAGGCAAAACTCGCGTGCCGTGTAGACCGTCGAGGTAAACGTGGTGGCCTCGCGCTTGAGCAGTTCGTTGGCCGGCATGAGGTCGATCATCGAACCACCGCAGGCGATCCAAAAGACGTTCTCGACCTTGCCCTTGCGCTCGATAATTTCCTGAATCAGATCATGTGCGTTCATGCTGATGCCCCTCCTTGTGTGGCGGCTTTTGGCGACGGCTGCTCGTACCTGCTGTCGTTCTATGTTGTTCTATATATACCACGCATGCAGCCACGGTGGAAGCCATTGCGGTAAATTTGTTCCATGTTGTTCTATTCGTGAACGTTAGATGTCGAACACGTAGCGCGAGCCCACGATCTTTTGACGACCGAGCAGCAGGGGCCGCTCGTCCTCATCGGTAAAGTATGCCTCCATATAGAAGAGCGGCTCGCCGACCGGCACCTCCAGCAGCGGGGCCGCCTGAGCATCGGCAAGCGCAATCTCCACGGTGCAGGGGTCGGACTTGAGCGGCGCGCGACCCGAATGCTCGGCAACGAGCGCAAAGATTGAGTTATCGGTGAGGTCCTCATCGGCCAACGTCTGCAGGTAGGGATGGTCGGCAAGCACAAAGGCGTTGTTCTCGAGCATGACGGGCACGCCATCTGCCGTGCGCACGCGCTCGACCACGATGAGCTCGCAGCCGGGCTCCACGCCAAAAAATGCCGCGTCCTCACGCGTCGCCGCAACCACCGTGCGCGACACCAGACGCGCTCCGGCCACCATGTCGTTGGCAGCGCAACCCTCGGAAAAGCTCTGAACGTCACCCTTCTGGACAATCTTGCGCTTGAGCTTGGGCGCGCACACGAACGTGCCCCTCCCCTGCTGGCGGTTGAGATACCCCGCGCGCGACAGCTCCTCGATGGCGCGGCGCACGGTAATACGTCCCACGCCGTAGTACTTCGCGAGCTCCATTTCGGAAGGAATGCGCGAGCCGGATGCGTACACGCCACGCGCGATCTCGCCCTTTAGGTCGTCCATAACCTGCTGGTACAGCGGCACAGCGGACACCTCAGTGCGCTCGGTTTTATCATCGGATGCCATCGTTATGCTCCATTCCGTGCATGCTCGGCCTCAAACTCATCAATCGCCGCCAAAAACTGCTCGCC
>URTW01000212.1 GCA_900550815.1 uncultured Collinsella sp. | reverse complement strand
GAGGCCTTCTTTGCCAAGGTTATGTTGCTCCTGGGGCTCTATTCGCTCGACTCAGTGCTGCTAATGTTTGCGGCGGTTGTTCCTCGTAGGGGACGATCGCCGTTTTTTGCTATCTTTCGACTGACGCCGCGGGGACAGGCCCCATGCACCAAGGGATTAACTAGAGCTCGCAGGCAATCTTGTAGCCGTCGCCGATGGCGTCGCGGATGTTGCCGCACTTGTTGGCATCGCCCAACACGTGGGTGGTAACGCCGGCTGCAGCAAGGTCGTCGGCCAACTTGGTATTGGGACGATAGCCCATGGCAAGCACCAGCGTATCGGCATCGGCGATGGTGTGGACCTCGCCGTCCTTCTCGTAACTGATAGTGTCCTCGGTAATCTCGGTCACCTTGGCCTCGGTCAGCACGAGAACGCCCTTGGAGAGCATGCGCGTGATGAGCACCGCGCGACCGGCACCACCCTCATTGGCGGCGAGCGTCTTGGTCATCTCGATGACGGTGACATCGCGATTGGCCGGCGACAGGTCATTGACCAGCGGAGCCAGGTAATCGGCCGTCTCGCAGCCGACGGTGCCGCCGCCCACGATGACGATCTTCTTGCCCGGGAAAGCCTTGCCACCCAGCAGGTCGTCGGCCGTCATAACCTGCTTAAAGCCCTGCATGAAGGCCGGAGCGATGGGCTCGGCGCCATAAGCCAGGACAACCTCGTAACCCGCGTAGTCATGCTGAATGTCCTCGGCAGTAAGCTCGGTGCCAAATACGCACTTCACGCCGGCCTCGGCCAGACGACGGTACTGATACTTGATCACGCGGGTGAGTTCCTGCTTTGCCGGCGGAACGGCCGCGATACGCATCTCGCCGCCCGGCTCATCCTGCTTGTCCACGAGCACCACGTTGTGGCCGCGCTTGGCGGCAATGTAGGCTGCCTCCATGCCCGCAGGACCAGCGCCCACAACGAGCACGTTCTTGGCCTCGGCGGCAGGCTCGTAGCCAGCCTCGTCGCGCTCCACGTCCGGGTTGACGGTACAGGAGATGCGCTTGCCGAACATGATGCCGTTCAGGCAGCGCAGGCAGCCAATGCAGGGGCGGATATCGTCGGCGTTGCCGGCAGCGGCCTTATTGCAGAACTCGGCATCGCACAGATTGGCGCGGCCCATCATGCAGATGTCGGCAGCGCCGTCCTCGATCAGCTCCTCGGCGATCCAGGCCTCGTTAATGCGACCGACGGTGGCGACGGGAATGTTGACGTGCTTTTTGATCTCGCGCGAGCAGGCGGCATGCGAGGCCTGCTGCGTACCGGCGGCGGGAATCGCGGAGCCGCGCTTGATGGTGGTGCCGCCCGACACGTGAATCATGTCGACGCCGGCCTTCTCCAAGCGGCGCGAGACATAGATCATGTCGTTGAGGGTCAGGCCGCCATCGGTGTACTCATCGCCCGAGATGCGGACGTCGATGATAAAGTCCTTGCCGCAGCGCTCGCGAACCTCGGCGATGACCTCGAGCAAGAAGCGCATACGGGCGTCGAGCGAGCCACCATACTCGTCGGTACGCTTGTTGTAGAGCGGAGTCAAAAAGCCGCCGAGCATGCCGTGGGCGTGTGCCGCATGGACTTCAACGCCATCGACGCCAGCCTTCTGCATACGCACGGCAGCGTCGCCAAACTGATGCGTGAGCTCGTGAATCTCGTCGACCGTGATGGGGCGCGGTGCCTCGCGGGCGTAAGACGGGCCCACAAAGGACGGAGCGATCAGGCGAGGCGTGCCCGGAATGTTAAAGGCCATGTAGGCGGGGTGGAAGAGCTGCGGCATGATCTTGCAGCCATACTCGTGGACGGCCGCGGCGAGCTTTTCCCAGCCGGGGATAAACGTGTCGTCGTAGCAGCACATGTCACCCGGCAGATAGGTATAGGTGGGCTCGACCGTCACGACCTCGGTAATGATGAGGCCAACGCCGCCCTTGGCACGGGCACGGTAATGATCGACCAAGTCGTCGGTCACATAGCCATGATCGGCCAGGTTCGTGGATACCGGCGGCATAAAGACGCGGTTCTTGACCTCGGTCGTACCGACCTTGATCGGGCTAAAGAGCATCGGGTAGGCGGATGACTCCATACAGGCTTCCTTTCGTTGAGCCGCTCGGCGGCAGTTACTGACACACCTATCGTATCAGTATCCGCCGCATTCGCATTCGCACTCGCTCGCACTCCCCACCTTCAATCCCGACCCTCACAAAAAAGTTGCGGTGGAATACGGAGTAGATGAGGCTTTTGACAGACAAAGCAGTCCGTATTCCACCGCAACTGATGGGCGGGGTGGAATTGAGGGCTCAGATAGCCAGTTATGCCCTCATCCGCCACTCCCTCACCTACAGCGCGCCGTCCAGCATAAGGTTCACCTTGAGCACGTTGACCGTGGGCTCGCCGAACACGCCGAGGAAACGGCCCTTGGTGCACGCGGCAATGATGTCGCGCACCTCGTCCTCACTTTTGCCCGTGGCCTTGGCAAGGCGCGGGACCTGGTACTCGGCGGCATCGGGAGAGATCTCGGGGTCGAGCCCTGAGCCGGAACACGTCTCCTGGTCGACGGGCACAGCGTCCATATCGGCATCGGGGTTGGCGGCGCGGATCTTCTTCACGCGCGCATCCACAAGCTGCCGATACTCCTCACTCGCCGGGGACAGGTTGGATGGGGCACCATACGCCATGAGCTCGCCATCTTCGCCTTCGAAAATTGACACGTTCTGGATGCGGCCCCACATGTGGTCCTCATCCTCGAAGTTCTGGCCGATGAGCTCGGAACCCACAACCTTGCCGTCGACCGTAATGAGCGAACCGTTCGCCTGATACGGGAACGCAACCTGGGCAATGCCGGTCACGACAAGCGTATAGGCCAGGCCGCAGACAACGGTAAACAGCGCGAACACGCCCAGTGCGCGCGATGCAACACCTTTGAACATACAAACCTCCACTTACATAATGCCGCAGAACGCGAGCAGCATGTCGATGAGCTTGATGAATACGAACGGGGCAACGATGCCGCCCAGACCCCACACGAGCAGGTTGTGGGTCAGCAGCTGTCCGGACGGGACCTCGCGGTACTTAACGCCCTTCAGCGCGGCCGGGATCAGCGCGACGATAACGAGCGCGTTATAGATGATGGCCGAAAGAACCGCGGACAGCGGGCTTGCCAGACCGAGGATGTT
>URTW01000211.1 GCA_900550815.1 uncultured Collinsella sp. | reverse complement strand
GATGATGAATTACGGCCACGAGGACGTGTTTGAGGCCCGCGTGCAACAGGTTGCCCCCGAACGCAGCCCGTGGCACCAGGTGCGCGTTGGACTCTATGTGGTGGATGCTCGCTAATCGGTATGGGAGACTGCCATGTTTGATGACGATGACCTGTTCGATCTGACAGACGATCCGTTTGAGTGGGATATGCTACTCGATGACGATGAGCTGGAGCAGGATCGCAAAAAGCAAAAGGATAAGAACGCCCAGGGCAAAGGTTCGAATAAAAAGGACAAGCGCCGCCGCGGACTGTTCGGCGGGCTCTTTGGCTAACCGCCGCATCGCTGCGTCTGTATACTTAGCACGAGTTGAAGGCGTTGCGAAATGAGGGCATAGACGATGATGTGGTTTACCGCCGACCTGCACCTGGGCGATACGAATATTTTGCACGACATGGACCGGCCATTTGGCTCGGTCGAGGAGATGAACCGCAAGGTCATCGATGCCATCAATGAGTGCGTGGCTGCGGACGACCGCCTCTATATCCTGGGAGACTTTACGTATCGCTTGCCCATGGCGGAGGCGGTGCGCCTGCGCGAGCGTATCGAATGCAAGAATGTGACGCTCATCCGCGGTAACCATGACGGCGACTGGGAAGATTCCGACGTACCGCAGATTTGGGAAGACGTGCGCGATTACCTGGAGATTGCTCCCGGCTATGCCAAGGGCCATCGTCTGGTGATGAGCCATTACCCCATGCTCAGCTGGAATGGCAAGGCGCGCGGTGCCATCATGCTGCACGGACATATCCACAGCAGGGGAAACCGCGCCAACGCGCGCAACCGCGATCGCGAGCGCCCCATTTACCGCTACGATGTGGGCCTCGACGCCAATGACTACAAGCCCGTAAGTCGTGATCAAATCCTCGGCTATTTTGGACTGTAATTCTCGAACCACCACAAAGGGGACAGGCACCTTTGTGGTGGTTCTGGCGCCGTTGCCATTATGGCGGCGGCGCCTTTTTTGTCCGTGCGGCGCGGTAGAGTGTAGGCGGTCGAAATTTGCGTCCATCGAGGAGCTGCTATGAACGAGATTAAGTGCCCGCATTGCGGCGAAGTTTTTAAGGTCGATGCGTCTGGCTATGCGGATATTGTCAAGCAAGTGCGCGATGCCGAGTTTTCGCGCGACCTGGACGAGCGTGTGAAGGCAGTTCAGCGCGAGGGCGAGCAGGCGCTGGAGCTTGAGCGCTCGCGTTCGTCAGCCGCTTTGCAGGAGGCAGAGTCTCAGCGCAACGCTCAGCTTATCGAGCAGAAGAATGCTGCAGCTCAGCAGCTGGCACAAGAGGTCGCCAAGCGCGATGCCGAGCTTGCCGAGCTGCGCGCCAAGCTTGAGGGCGCTGCCGCAGAGCGTGAGAGCTCAAGCCAGCGCGCGGCGGTTGAGGCCCGTGCCGATGCTCAAAAGGAAAACGCCGAACTTCAGCGCGAAATCGACAATTTGCGTGCGCAGTTGGGGCGCAAAGATGATGAAGCCAAGCTTGCCGAGGCGGCGGCACGCAATACTGCTCAAAACGACCTGTCCGCGCGCGACGCTCAGATTGCCGAGCTGCAGGCCAGGCTCGCCGCGGCGGACAAGGCCCAGGAGATGGCGCTTGCCGCTGCCGCGGCAGAGTCGCAGCGTGAGCTCGATGCCGCTCGCAGCGAGGCCGAGCGCGCGCTTACTGACTATCGCGCGAAGGTGCAAGAGAAGTTTTCCGCCGCAAAGGCTCAGTCCGAGCAAGAGGCCGAGGGCCTGCGTGCCCAGCTGCGCGAGCAGGAACTGATGGCAAAAATGAACCTATCGAAGGCGGTCGCCGCGGCGGAGCGAGAGCGCGATGAGGCGCGTGCCAAACTGACGAGCGAGCTGGCGGTGCGCGATTCTCGCGAGGAACAGGCCAAGGCGGCACACGAGCTCGAGCTTGCGCAGGCCAAGCGCGCGAGCGATGACCTGATTCGCTACAAGGACGAAGAGATTGAGCGCCTTAAGGACATGAAGGTCCGCCTGTCCACCAAGATGGTGGGCGAGTCGCTCGAGCAGCACTGCGAGACCGAGTTTAACCGTCTGCGCATGACGGCGTTTCCTAACGCGTACTTCGAGAAGGATAACGATGCGTCCGAGGGCACCAAGGGCGACTTTATCTTCCGCGAGTGCGACGCAAGCGGTAACGAGGTCATTTCGATTATGTTCGAGATGAAAAACGAGAACGATGAGACCGCGACCAAGCATAAAAACGAGGACTTCTTTAAGAAACTCGACCACGATCGCCGCCAAAAGGGCTGCGAGTACGCGGTGCTCTGCACGTTGCTCGAACCCGAGAGCGAGCTTTACAACGCCGGCATCGTGGACGTGAGCTATCGCTACGAGAAGATGTACGTGATTCGCCCACAGTTTTTTATTCCCATGATCACGCTTCTTCGCAACGCCGCCATGGGTTCGCTGCGCTATAAGCAGGAACTGGCAGAGTACAAACAGCAGAATATCGACGTCACGAACTTCGAAGCCAAGATGGAAAAGTTCAAGAATGATTTCGGTCGCAACTACGAGATCGCGAGCCGCAAGTTCCAAACGGCGATTGATGAGATCGACAAGACGATTAGCCATCTGCAGAAAACCAAGGAGGCGTTGCTGTCCTCCGAGAACAATCTGCGCCTAGCCAACAAGAAAGCCGACGATCTTACCATTCGCAAGCTCACGTGGGGCAACAAGACCATGAAGGCGGCGTTTGACGAGGCGCGCGGGGCTGCGGCAGGGTCAAGCGATGAACCCGCCGAGGCGGATTCGTATGAGGTCGAGGATGCCGAGTGAGGCATAGCATATAGTGCAAAAACGGGGCCGCTGGTGATGTTGCCAGCGGCCCCGCTTCGTTTCGTTCCATTGTGCCCGGCTAGTCCTCGAGCAGGTCCTCGATAAAGCCGACGCGGTAGTTTTTGAAGATGACCTCGCCGCCGTCTTGCGTGGCGTCCAGATCGACATCGCCCATGATGCCAAAGTCGTGGTCTCCATCCTCGTCGGCAAAGATCTGGTGCACGTGCCACACGTGCGCGGTCTTCTCGTCGGACTCGTCAATGGAAAGCATCGCGGCGCTGCGGGCATCTCCGTCGGCGAGGAATTCCACGTGCTGCTCGAGGAAAGCGTCGAGTGAATTTAGCCAGAGGCTCTCGCTCATGCCCAAGACGGCGACGAGC
>URTW01000210.1 GCA_900550815.1 uncultured Collinsella sp. | reverse complement strand
GGTGAGCTCCTGATGCGCGAACTTATCGCCGCGCGGGCAGTTGTTGCCGGTCACGGAGCGCCCCTCTGCCACGGCGCCGTCTGCGTCACGCTTTACCTCTACGGACAGCCGGCACTCGGATGGGCAGGTGGTGCAGTTGAACTGCAGCGTCTCGATTGCGTTCGTGCTCATGGCTTTACGCCCCCTCAACAGGGTCAACGGACAGGACAATCTCGCTGGCACCCAGGTCGAGTGCACGCTGAATCACCTTCGCCGGCAGTGGGAAGGTTTCCATAACGCTCGGCTTAAACGCGCGGACCTTGCCGGCGAACAGCTCTTCGCCGTTGGCCAAGATCCTCACGCGGGCAGCGTCGACGGGTCGGCGTACGCGGAAGTTGAGCTTGGTGAGCGCCACGGCCGTAATGCGTCCCGGCAGCGCGTAGCTCGCAATGCCGGCGGGGGAGACCGTGAGCTCGCAGCCCGCGTCCGCGGCACCCGCCTCAGCATCCGTGTTGCCACCCAGCGCGTACGCCGCCGCAGCTGCGCCAGCCCTCTCGGACTCGGTCGTCACGTTGTCGGCTAGGTCGTGCACATGCAGCACATTGCCGCAGGCAAAGATGCCCGGCACGCCCGTCTGCAGGCTCTGGTCCACCACTGCGCCGCGCGTGCGCGGGGCAAGTTCAACGCCCGCGGCAACCGAAAGCTCGTTCTCGGGTATCAGACCCACCGAAAGCAGTAGCGTGTCGCACGGAACAACGCGCTCGGTCCCCGGAATGGGCGCCAGGCTCTCGTCGACTTGGCTCACCTCGACTGCTTCCACGCGATCGTGTCCGATCACACGCGGGACGGTTGTGGACAGGTGCAGCGGAATGCCAAAGTCGTCAAGGCAGTTCTTGACGTTGCGGCGCAGACCGTTGGCGTACGGCATGAGCTCGTATACGCCCTCGACCGAAATCCCCTCGAGCGTGCAGCGGCGTGCCATGATAAGCCCGATGTCGCCGGAACCCAAAATGACGGCGCGCGAGCCGGGTTTGAGGTTCTCGATATTGATGTATCGTTGCGCCAGGCCGGCCGTAAACACGCCGGCGGGACGACTGCCGGGGATCTTGATCTCGCTGCGGGTGCGCTCGCGGCAACCCATGGCAAGGACGACCGCGCGCCCGGTGAGCTGCAGTATGCCGGCAGGGCTCATGAGCGTGACGGTATGGACTGCGGTGTCTTCCGTAGGCTCGCCTGAATCAATCCCAAGCACCATACTGTTCAGGAACAGCGCAATGTCGGTTGCGTGCACCTGGGCGATAAAGCGCGGCGCGTACTCGGGACCGGTGAGCTCCTGCTTAAAGTGAGACAGGCCAAAGCCGGGGTGGATGCACTGGCGGAGGATGCCGCCCAGGTGCTGCTCACGTTCAACGATGGCCACGCGCGCGCCGGCCTTTTGCGCGGCCAGCGCGGCCGCCATGCCGGCGGGTCCGCCACCGATGACGACCACGTCGAAGGCTTGCGTTGCGACGGCGCTCGCCTCCGCGCGTCCGTCGTGCATATCAAACGTCGCCATCCAAGCGCACCCCCTTCAGCGGTCCCTCAACCAGCCAAGATCCGGCATCCTCTAACAGCACCTCGCTAGGGTCGCAGCCCAGCTCGCGCGCCAGGATCGCCACCACACGGCTCTGGCAAAAGCCGCTTTGGCATCGACCCATGCCGGCACGACAGCGGCGCTTGACGCCCTCGACCGAAACCGCGCCTGGGCGGCGTCTGATCGCGGCCACGATCTCGGCCTCGGGCACCGTCTCGCAGCGGCAGACGATCTGTCCCCACGCGGGCTCGGACTCGATTAGCTCCTCCTTGCGCGCCAGCGGTGCGCGGTCAAAGTCGTCCGGCGCGCGGCGAATTGGGTTCCAGTCCGCCCTCTCGTGCAGCTCCACGCCCGCCTCGCGCATCACAAGCTCCATGCGCTCGGCAATGGCCGGTGCGCTCGCCACGCCCGGCGACTGAATGCCCGCCGCTTGGAAAAGTCCCGGCACCACGGTCGACAGACCAATAAAGAAGTCGTATGTTCCCTGAATGACCGGACGCCCGCCGGCAAATGCGCGCACCACGCGGCGCGTATCCAGGTCGGGCACCAGCTTGCGCGCGCCGGTCAGCAGCGCCTTCACATCGCTCGCATAGGTCTGCGTGTCGCCCGGCTCGCGCACGGCAGCCGTGGCGGGGATCACGGTGTTGCCATGCACAGTGCCCGCCACGATAACGCCCTTCGACACTGGCGTCGGAACGGGGTAGAGCGGCATGAGCGTGCGCGGCTCCTTGTCCAGCACCACGATGTTGCCCTGGCGCCAGACCATCTGAAACTCTTCGGCGCTCGCCATATGCGAGATGTCGGCGGCGCCGTTGCCCGCAGCGTTGATCAGGTAGCGGCAGCGCACGTTGCCAGCGGAGGTCGCCAGCGTAAAGCGCGCGTCGTCGCCCGAGTCCGCGACTGCAATCGCCTCCACCGGGGCGGAGCGCATAAACGTCACCCCGTTGGCCACGGCGTTTTCCAGCGCGGCGATGGCAACCGCTAACGTGTCGACAAAGCCAGTCGAGGGTCACCACTGCGCGCACGTTGCAGAGGCACTGGCGCGCGGCTCTAATTCGTGGATACGGTCGGGTCCGACGATCGACAACTCGGGCACGCCGTTTGCCAGGCCGTTGCTGCGAAGCTGCTCCAAGTGCGCGCGGTCCTCGTCGTTAAAGCCCAACCCCATCGACCCGGTGCGGCAGAACAGAAAGCCTAGCTCCTGCGCCCACGTACCGTACAGCTCGCAGCCACGGGCGTTGATCTGTGCCTTTACGGTGCCCGGCGCCGGATCGTAGCCAGCGTGCACCAGGCCGCCGTTGGACTTCGACGCGCCCAGCGCAATATCGTTAGCCGCCTCGACCACGCAAAAGGACAGGTCAAATCGCGCGAGCTGCCGTGCGATGGCGCATCCGGTGATGCCCGCGCCGACAATCGCGATATCAAACGTTTCTGTCACAGTGCCTCCCAGACGAGTTGACAGGCTGTCAATAAGACAATCCTACGGTCTACATACCCCCAGCACGGCGGCAATGCGGCGAACAGCCCCGCACCACCCGCCAACGGCAGACGAGGGGAGACCCGGCACGGATGCCGACCTCGTTAGACCGCGGGCACCACCATCCAAGCTCGCGGTCGATGTCGCCGCCCGCTGCAGATTGTGATGTTTCTATCCGACAATGCCTGCGACCTGCCAAAT